>JBGTDF010000292.1:0-3459 GCA_041748455.1 Planktosalinus sp. | reverse complement strand
TCTCATTACCTCCATAGATTGAACAACACCTGCCCCATCATCGTGAGCCCCTTCACCCAAGTCCCACGAATCGATATGTGCCCCCACCAGTATAATTCGATCAGGATGAACACTTCCCTTAATTTCACCAATCACATTGTGGGACTCCACATCTGGTAACATTCTACTGGTCTGATTAAAATAGAATTGCAAAGTAGGTTGTAATTTTAGCATGCTGCTTAACATATTAGCATGTGTGGTACTTATTGCTGCAGCAGGGATATATTGGTCTATAGGAAGATCTCTGTATGACATTCCACCACTATGCGGGGTTTCATGTTCCTTTAAAGTGACAGACCGAATTATTACCCCAACAGCTCCCAGTTTAGAGGCTTCATAAGCTCCCTGTGATCTTTGACTAACCGTATTTCCGTAATCCCCAAAAGTTTCAATAAACCTTGGATCCATTGCTTTATTGAAGAAAACAATTTTACCTTGCACATCACTTCTGTTTAGTTTTTTCAGCCCTTCTATGCCTTGCACTTCAATCACACCGGCTTTTAAACCTCCTACCGGTGTAGATGTAGATCCTCCTAGAGCCCTTATATTTACAACCGTTGAATTTCCGGGGGAAGTTTCAATAAAAGCATATTCCTGTATACCCCTAACCCATTTAGGCACCATAACCGATTGTAACCATACTTTATCCAAATCCAGTTTTTCCAGTTCTTCCTTAGTGTAAGCAACCGCCCTTTCAGCTCCTATGGAACCCGAAAGCCTGTGTCCTATGTTTTTAGTAATATGCCGCAACCAGTCGTAACTTTTTCCGTTGACCAATGCTTCGTCAAAAATTTTGCGCAGCATAATGGAATCCTGCTGGTTTACATTTTGGGCGGAAACTGTAAAGGAAAAACAAAGAAAGAATAGAAGGAATAATGCTTTTTTCATAGTAATCGGGTCTTAAATGATAAGAATAAATAGTAGGGTACATATCCCATAAAATGTAAATATATCAAAAAATGTGAATAAGACTTTTAACCTTTTTTTAATTGTTCAATATAACTCGGGATTTGTTCTTTTAGTGCATCCGGCAATTCAGGTTCTTGAATGTCAGTGTAGGTTTTCATTACTTCCAAAAGAGTTTTTGCAACGAGGAAACGAGCTGTGGGTTTATCATCTGCCGGAATAATGTACCAGGGCGCATGTTCCTTGGAAGTCCTGTTGATAGCATCTTCATAATAATGCAAATAGTCGTCCCAAAGTTTTCTTTCTTTTAAATCCCCGGGATTGAATTTCCAGTTTTTTGATTTTTTATCGAGGCGTCTTAAAAGGCGATTTTTCTGTTCTTCTTTAGAAAGATGCAGAAAAAATTTAAAAATGATAGTTCCATTATCGGCAACGGTCTTTTCAAAATCCTGAATTTGTTCAAATCTCTTATTCCAGAATTCTTCGTTTACATCTTCCACAGTATCCACACCGGGAATGTTTTCATTAAGTATATACTGCGGATGCACCCTGGTTACCAAAACATTTTCATAATGCGTCCTGTTAAAAACGGAATACTTGCCCCTTTCCGGCAAGGCAAGATAATGACGCCATAAATAATTGTGACGCAATTCTAAAGGTGTGGGTGTCTTAAAACTATGACTTACTACTCCCCTTACATTAAATTCTTTAAAAACTTCCCGTATCATACTATCTTTACCTGCAGTATCCATGCCTTGAATACAAACCAATACCCCATATTTTCCGTGGGCATATAAGGTGTTTTGTAAATCCCCCAATTCTTTGGAAATTTTTCGGAGTTCCTTTTCTATTTCTTCTTCGGAAGCATCCAAATGCAAATGGGTAGGTAATTTATTTAAACGTACAGTATCGGTGATTTTAAAATCTTCGGGTTTTGTATTTTTCATTGCATGTGGAATTTATTGTTTCCCTATTTGCTTGCAAACAGTTTGACATCTTGTTCACTAACTTCTTTTCCGCCTAAAATAATCAATCTTTCTACAACATTTCGCAATTCCCTGACATTTCCTGTCCAGTCATATTCCTGAAGTTGCTTTACTGCAGCTTTTGAAAATTCCTTTTTAACTGAACCATGTTCTGAAGCTATTTTATCTGCAAAAAAATCAATCAATAAAGGAATATCTTCCCTGCGTTCATTTAAAGACGGGACCTTGATTAAAATAACCGCCAGACGATGATACAAATCTTCCCTGAAACGGTTGTTTTTTATTTCTTCCTGTAGATTTTTATTGGTCGCGGCAACTACCCTCACATTTACTTTTATGTCTTTGTCATTACCCACACGCTGCACCCTTCCTTCCTGCAAGGCACGCAAAACCTTTGCCTGAACGGAAAGGCTCATATCCCCTATTTCATCCAGAAAAAGGGTACCACCGTTTGCTGCTTCAAACTTGCCGGCTCGGTCTTTAATCGCTGATGTAAATGCGCCTTTCACGTGTCCAAAAAGCTCACTCTCAATTAGCTCTGCAGGAATGGCAGCACAGTTTACCTCAATCATCGGCCCGGCAGATCTTTCACTTTTTTCATGCAACCAGTGTGCAACCAATTCTTTTCCGGTACCGTTTTCACCAGTAATAAGTACCCTGGCATCTGTGGGTGCTACTTTTTCTATAATTTCTTTTATTTTATCAATCCCTTTGGATTGCCCTACCATTTCAAAATTCTTGCTTACTTTTTTCTTGAGCATGGTATTCTCTACCACCAATTCTTTTCGGTCCAGAGCAATGCGTACGGTGTTCAGCAAACGGTTTAAATCAGGTGGTTTTGAAATATAGTCGAAAGCCCCAAGGCGCATCGTGTTCACGGCAATATCGAGATCTCCGTGACCGGAAATCATCACCATCGGAATCTCAGGTTTTATTTTTTTTGTGGCTTCCAAAACCTCAACACCATCCATTTTGGGCATTTTGATATCGCAAAGCACAAGGTCAAAATCTTCATTTTTGATAAGTTCCAATCCGCTTAAACCGTCTTCGGCTTCAAAGACTTCATAATTTTTATCTTCTTCAGACAGGATTTTTTTTAATACCCGTCTTATTGCAGCTTCATCTTCAATGATTAAAATTTTTGGCATAACATAGATTTTAAATTACTTGTTCCCCGGATCCTTATTAATATCCTGATATAGGTGCACATCGCGTTGCGGATAAGGGAATTTGATATTGTTATTTCTGAATTCTTTTTCAATGGCAAACCGCAGTTCACTTTTTATTCGCAGTTCCCTGAAACTATCTGCTATAAAAAAGTACACCCCAAAATGCAAGGCATATTCCCCAAAATCTTCCAAAAAGACAAAAGGCTCCGGCGTTTTAAGGATTTTCTTTTGGGATTTTGCAGCATTCAGTAATAGCTCCCTTACTTTCTCAACATCTGCATCAAGGGCTACCCTTATTGTAACAACCTGTCTGGTATTTATATAATTCTGCGTATAATTTATTACCGGGTCTGTTACAA
>JBGTDF010000291.1:0-2265 GCA_041748455.1 Planktosalinus sp. | reverse complement strand
GACATTGATACCGATTATGAGAAAAATTACCTTGGGCTTTTCCCAACAGTTAATCTTATTTATGAACTCAATGAAAGGGAAAACATCACTCTGGGATATAACAGAAGGATAAACAGGCCACGTGGCTGGTTTATCAATCCGTTTCCGTCCAGATCGAGTGTAAATAATGTTTTTCAGGGAAATCCGGATCTGGACCCCGCATTTGCCAGTGCATTTGATTTGGGATATTTAAAAAGATGGGATAAATTGACTTTAACCTCATCTGTCTATTATCAATATGAAACTGATGCTTTTGAAAGGGTACAACAAAGAACCGGTGAGGTTATTAATGGTATTGATGTAATCAGGACCATACCCATTAATTTATCCACCAACCAGAGAATTGGTGCAGAAGCGGGGGTTTTATACAATCCACTGCGATGGTTGCGATTTAACGGAAGTTTTAATTTCTTTCAGTTCACCACAGAAGGGGAATTTGAGGGCATTGATTATGGCACAACAAACACCAGCTGGTTTGCAAGATTTAGTTCAAAAGTTAGTTTACCTGCAGATATAGACTGGCAAACCAATGCTTTTTACAGAGGTCCGTCTGAAAATGCCCAAACCAAATCAGATGGCATATTTGCTTTAGACCTTGCTTTTAGTAAAGAAGTATTTAATAACAATGGAACCGTTTCGTTAAATGTAAACGACCTTTTAAACTCCAGAAAAAGAGTCGCAAATACTATTGGTGACGGGTTTACCTCCTATAGTGAAGTACAACGGAGGCAAAGACAAGTGACTGTTACTTTTATATACAGATTCAACCAGCAAAAAAATGAAAGGGACAGAAATGCAAGACGAAATAATGGTGGTGGAGATTTTGAGGGAGAATTTGAAGGATAGGATCCTCTACTGATAGCAAACAAAAAGGGAAGCAAATGCTTCCCTTTTTTTATAATTAAAATAGAATATTATTCCTTTTTTTTGTTTTTTCTGGACTCTCTTAATTCTTTCAAATTTTCCATTATTGCACCACCTATCCAGTAAGGCACAAAAAGCATTAAAAAAATCATCAACCAAAAACCGGTGGTTAAAATGGTTAAAAAAGCTAGAAAACCTAAATATTGATCAAAATCAAACATAGCGATGTATATAAAGTAAAACGTGAAGCAAAGATACAAGTAATTATTTAATTTTCACAAGCAAATATTTTCATTTTTTTAATCAAAATCACGACCAATAATAGTTTATTACGCATCGCTTTTAGTAATTTTGTCATATAATCCAAAACACAATAATGCTATGGAATACCGTATAGAAAAAGATACAATGGGTGAGGTTAAAGTACCTTCAGATAAATTATGGGGAGCACAAACAGAACGTTCAAGAAGTAATTTTAAAATAGGTATGCCGGGTTCCATGCCATTGGAAATAATATATGGTTTTGCCTATTTAAAAAAAGCAGCCGCATTCACCAACAGGGAAATAGGAGATTTGCCTTCCGAGAAAAGGGATTTAATCGCGCAGGTTTGTGATGAAATATTAGCAGGTAAACACGATGATCAATTTCCGTTAGTGATCTGGCAAACCGGAAGCGGTACCCAAAGCAATATGAACGTGAATGAGGTAATAGCAAACAGGGCACAACAACTTGCAGGAAAAATAATAGGGGAAGACGAAAAAGTGGTACAGCCCAATGATGATGTGAACAAATCCCAATCGTCTAACGATACCTTCCCTACAGCGATGCACATCGCAGCTTATAAAAAAATCGTGGAAGTGACTATTCCGGGAGTAACCAAATTGAGGGATTCCTTAAAAGGAAAGTCTGAAAAGTTTAAAAATGTGGTTAAAATAGGCCGCACACATCTTATGGATGCCACTCCCCTAACCCTTGGACAGGAATTCAGCGGTTATGTTTCCCAATTAGATCATGGATTAAATGCATTACACAATACTTTAGACCACCTTTCTGAAGTTGCCCTGGGGGGTACTGCAGTTGGAACAGGTATAAATACGCCGCAAGGGTATTCCAAACGTGTGGCAGAATACATTGCTAAATTCACAGACTTGCCCTTTAAAACAGCTCCCAATAAGATTGAAGCCCTTGCAGCCCACGATGCCATAGTGGAAACCCACGGTGCTTTAAAACAGCTTGCGGTTTCCCTGAATAAAATCGCAAATGATATACGAATGCTTGCCAGCGGACCGCGAAGTGGTATTGGGGAATTGATACTTCCGGCAAACGAGCCGGGTTCTTCCATAATGCCGGGCAAAGTAAAC
>JBGTDF010000290.1:0-4859 GCA_041748455.1 Planktosalinus sp. | reverse complement strand
GCCAGCAAAACATCTTTGGTAAAATATAAGGTACTTATTAAAAACGACCCCACTCCTATCGCTAAAATCAAAACCAGGGTTTGGTTCTGTGGCCGGAATAGATTTCTTAAACTCTGTCTTGCCACAAAGCCCCAGGAGGACGGAAAGAATTTTTGAATACCCTTCATAAATACATGACCAACACCCGCCAGAATCGAAAATATAACAAGGATACCGCCCACAAATGCCAGGGAATATTTCCAATCGTCCAACATCCAAAAGGAAAAAAGAAAAATAAACAGAAAAATAGCTAATAAGACCAAAATTCCGGCGATTCTTGAATTCATGGGCTCCTCATCAGAAATACGCAACGCTTGTAATGGGGAAACATATAAAGTGCGCATCAAGGGATACAGGGCAAATAAAACGGACATAAATACCCCTAACAACACCCCCATAACAATCACCTGTAAGGACAATTTCAATGCTACATCCACCGGTAAAAGCTCTCCTAAAAGTAGCGGAAACAATTGCTGAAGAAATAACCCCAAGGCTGTACCGATAATCCCTCCTAAAAATCCTATCCCTGCAATTTGTATCCCGTAAATCAGGAACGTCTGTCGTTTAGTTGCGCCCAGGCATTTAAGCACTGCCACAGCTCGTAACTTTTCTTTGATATAAATATGTATGGCACTCGCTATTCCCACACAACCCAGCAAAAGGGCAATAAAAGCCACCAGGTTTAGAAATTTACCGAAATTTTCATACCTGCGCCCCAGTCGCTCACTGGTGGAGGTATGGGTATCTAAATCTGCATCATTGGCATCCATTACAGGGCCCACCACTTTATTAAGTAGTTCTAAATCGGTATCCGAAGAAGTGACAAAATAATAGTCATATTTTATGCGACTTCCGGTTTGAACCAATCCGGTTTTTTCTATATACCGGTATGGAATAAGTACCGGTGGCGCCACAGAGCTAAATACAGCATTGCTTCCCGGCGCGGCTTTTAAGGCCCCCGCTATGGGAAAAGTTACAGCACCAATTTTTATACTATCCCCCTGCTTTAAATTAAATTGAAGCATTAAGGTGGCATCTACCAGTGCAGCATCTTTATTTTGATAGTGTTGTGCGGCATCTGCAGGTTCTGTTTCCAGCATACCGTAAAACGGAAACCCATCTTCGATACCCCGCACCTGAACTAACTTTGTGCCTTCCGTTCCCGGAAAAGCAGCCATGGAAGAAAAACTTATTTCCCTTGCATTTGAGCCTCCAAGGGAATCTATGATACTTAAAACCCGTTCATTGGGAGGACTGTTGCTGTCTATTTTAAAATCAGCACCCATTAAGGATTTGGATTGCAATCCAATGTTTTCTTTTAAAGTTTCGCCAAAGGATTGAATGGAAACCACTGCTGCAATACCCAAAACAATGGAAGCCATGAACAATACCAGTTTTCGGCTACTGGCTTTTCCATCCCGCCATGCCATTTTCAATAGCCAGCCAAATGCAGCCTTTGAAGTAAAGGAACCCGAATTCTTTACCATGCGATACCTTTTTCGTGTGCCACTATTTTACCTCCTTTTAAACGAAGAATGTTTTGGGTTTTTTGTGCCAATTCTAAATCGTGTGTTACTATAACAAGGGTAGTTCCAAGCTCTTTGTTCAGGTTAAAAAGTAAATCAATTATTTTTTCGCCGGTAACAGCATCTAAATTCCCGGTAGGTTCATCTGCAAATAGTATGGAAGGCGAGTTTGAAAAAGCACGTGCAACTGCTACACGCTGTTGTTCCCCACCGGATAGTTGGGAGGGATAATGGTGCACCCGATCTGCAAGACCCACTTTGTCCAAAAGTTCCCTGGCTATTTTGGAAGCATTCTTTGCTCCTTGCAATTCGAGTGGCACAGCAACATTTTCCAATGCAGTAAGTGTAGGGAGTAACTGAAAATCCTGGAATACAAATCCCACTTTTCTGTTTCGTAACAAAGCCCGACGGTCTTCATTTAATTCCCTTACCACTTCCCCACATAAAGTTATAGTACCTGAATCCGGTTGATCGAGACCCGCGCAAAGACCCAAAAGCGTTGTTTTACCACTGCCTGAAGGCCCAACAATGGAAAAGGAAGTCCCTTCAGCGACACTAAACGTTATATCCTCTAAAACGGTTATTTTTTTTGAGCCGCTGGAATAGGTTTTACTCACCTGCTCAATGTTTAGTATCTTTGTCATTATTTTTCTTTTAGCTTTGTTTTTTGAAGAAGGCAAATTAAAGAAATGATTTTAATTAAAACCCTCTATATTATGCGTTTCCTGTTAATCTTTTGTTATATTTTATTGTCTGTTTTATGTTTTTCCTGTGGAGAAAAGACTACTAATAATAATGAAAATGCAATTGAAAATTCCAATAAAGAAGCACTCTCTGATACCAAGACCGGTTCAAAAACCATTTTATTTTTTGGCACCAGCCTTACTGCCGGTTATGGATTATCTGAAGAAGAGGCTTATCCTGCTTTGATCCAGAAAAAAATAGATAGTCTTGGCCTTTCTTATCAAACCATCAATGCCGGTTTGAGCGGTGAAACCACTGCGAGCGGAAGAAACAGGATTAATTGGTTGCTGAATCAAAAGATAGATGTTTTTGTTTTGGAATTAGGAGCAAATGATGGTTTACGAGGGGTACCTCTGGAAGAAACCCGAAAAAATTTACAGATCATACTCGACACCGTAAAACAAAAAAACCCGGATAGTAAAATACTTATAGCAGGGATGCAAATGCCTCCTAATTTAGGGGAACAATACACTACACAATTCAAAAATATATTCCCGGAACTTGCAGAAAAAAACAACGCAATCCTTATCCCTTTTTTACTGGACAATGTTGGGGGCATTTCTTCCTTAAATCAATCAGACGGTATTCATCCCACCGCTGAAGGCCAAAAAATACTTGCAGAAAATGTATGGAGTGTTTTACGGTCTGTTATGGAGTAGTAAGGGTTTTCTAGTTTTCGTGGTTAAGGTTTTCGAGCTAACTTAATAACTTAATTTCCCAATCACTCAATTTCTCTCTTTCACAAACAAAAACCCCGACACATTGCCGGGGTTTTATAGTTCAAAATTCAAAGTTTGAAGTACGAGTAGACTTTTACTTCTACCTTTGTACTTCTACCTTTTAACTATTTTCTGATCAAACGCTTCACCGCTTGTTTACCGTTGCTTTCTATTACAACCATATACACTGCAGATGCCAAATGACCAATTTCCAGTGTTTGGTTTCCTGTGGTACCGTTGGTGTTTTTGGTAAGTACCAAACGTCCCTGTATATCATATACGTTAATGTTGTCAATCGCAATAAATTTAGGATTGCCAATAGTTACTGTATATTCAGCAGGGTTAGGGTACAACGTCAGGCTGCTAAAGTCCAAACGGATGTCTTCAGCTCCTAATATAGTTTCCACGGTAAGTTCAAAAGAACAGCTCGATTCATTACCATAAGCATCGGTGGCTGTTAAAGTGATAGTGTATGTACCATCCAACAACAAGGTTCCCGGTACCGGTGTCTGATTATATATCGTCACAGGATCTGTACAGTTGTCTGTCACATCTACAAGTCCGTCACCAATATAATCCGGCAAGGTATAGGTTATGGAGTTCGGATCTGTATCCACGGTCTGGTCTTCCGGACAGTCAATCACAGGGCCTAAAGTATCCACAACGGTTACCATTGCGGTACACGATGCAATATTACCACTTGCATCACTTGCAAAATAAGTAACCAGTACAGGCGTACCTATATCCGAACAATCAAAATTCTCGATGTCAATTGCAGTAATAGTGATTGCACAGTTGTCTGTCGATGTACCTCCAATATCCTCAGGGGTCAGCAATGCTGTTCCGTCAGGTCCAAGTTCCAGTGTAAAGTCGATACAACTTACTATTGGCGCGATGTTGTCCTCCACAGTTACTACCGTGGTACACGTTGCCGTGTTGCCACTTGTATCAGTAATGGTCAGGGTGATGGTGTTTTCACCAAGATCGGCACAGGTAAAGGTGCTTTGGCTCAAGGTTATTGTCGCCCCACTACAATTATCTGTACTTCCGTTGTCGATATCTGCTACCGTAATGCTCGCATTTCCTGTTGCATCCAGTTGTATGGTAAACGGTGCCGCACAATTCGCAACAGGTGCGATGTTATCTTCTACCGTTACAATTGCTGTACACGTACTGCTGTTGCCCGCTTCATCGGTTACCGTTAAAGTAATGGTATTATCCCCTACATGACTACAGTCAAAGCTGGTCTGACTTGCAGTATAGGTTAATATACCCGCACAGTTGTCTGTGGAACCTCCGTTAAGGTCTTCTGCGGTAATAGTCGCAACACCGTTGGCATCCAGTTGGATGGTGATGTTCTGGCATACTGCAAGTGGTGCCTGATTGTCTTCCACGGTGATGGTGAAACTACAAGTGGCTACATTTCCAGCAGCATCTGTTGCCGAAAAGCTGATCACGGTATCCCCAACAGGGAAGAAACTCCCGGTCACAGGTCCTGCAGTTTGCACAGTAGGTATAAATCCGCTACAAGCGTCCAAAGCGGTAGCATTACCAAAGAATACCTGTGCACTGCACATTCCCGGTTCTGCGTTAATGATAATGTCCAGCGGACATACAATCTGTGGTGCCTGGTTGTCTTCTACCGTTACGGTAAAACTACAAACTGCAGTGTTGCCGCTTCCGTCTGTGGTTGTCCAGGTAACCGTGGTTGTTCCCAGGTTAAAGGTCACACCGTTTAAAGTGGTTCCAGTTCCTGTGGTGGCCCCGGTCAAGGCATAAGTAATGGATGCTACGCTACAGTTGTCTGTAACAGTGGCATTCCAGGACATTC
>JBGTDF010000289.1:0-8931 GCA_041748455.1 Planktosalinus sp. | reverse complement strand
CCGGTTGAAGCATCTAAGCCTGTCTGATGCAAATGCCTCCAATGTGGATATTTCCACTATGCCCGTGGTGGTGAACCAGGGGTTTTCCATTCACGGCAATGAAGCCAGCGGAAGCAATGCCGCACTGGCTGTCGCTTACTATCTGGCAGCCGGACAAGGTCCAAAAATAGAGGAGATACTAAACAACACCATAATCCTTTTTGATCCCTCCTTCAATCCGGACGGGTTGCAGCGTTTTGCCACCTGGGTGAATATGCACAAAAGCGAACACATAAACCCCGATCCCAATGACAGGGAATACCGGGAATCATGGCCCGGTGCCAGGACCAACCATTACTGGTTTGACATGAACCGCGACTGGCTGCCATCGCAGTTACCGGAAAGCAGGGCGAGAATCAAAACCTTTCACGAGTGGTATCCCAATATCCTTACAGACCACCATGAGATGGGAAGCAATTCAACCTTCTTTTTTCAACCCGGGATTCCGTCACGTACACATCCACTGACACCTGCTAAAAACCAGGAATTAACCGGGGATATTGCCAAATTTCATGCGGCAGCATTGGATAAAATAGGGAGCTTTTACTATTCCGAAGAAGATTTTGACGATTTCTATTACGGAAAAGGCTCTACATTCCCCGATATTCAAGGGAGTATAGGTATTCTTTTTGAACAGGCTTCTTCCCGCGGCCATGCCCAGGAAACAGATAACGGTTTATTGACCTTTCCTTTTACCATAAGGAACCAGTTTGTGACCGCACTTTCCACCCTGGACGCAGGTGTAAACCTTCGGGAAGAATTGCTGAATTACCAACGGAACTTTTTTAGCGATGCACGCAGGGAAACTACTGCCGGCGCTATTGTTTTTGGGGATGAAAAGGACGCGGCAAAAGCCTGGCATCTTGCTGAAATACTGCAGCAACATAAAATAAAGGTACACGATATAAAAAATGACTTTACCCATAATGGTAAAAACTATAAAAAAGGATACAGTTATATAGTGCCTAAAAATCAAAAACAATCCCGGTTGCTGAATGCCATATTTGAAAAGCGGACCACGTTTCAGGACAGTTTGTTTTATGACATTTCTGCCTGGTCTTTCCCACTTGCTTTTAACCTCGATTATGACGAAAGTGCCCCGCTTAACCAACTGGGGGATGTGATTACGGAAGTAAAACCCAGAACAGTTACCCCGGTGAACCTTTCCAACTACGGATATTTGATGGAATGGCATGAATATTATACCCCAAAGGCTTTGAACCAAATTTTGGAAGCCGGTATTCTGGCGAAAGTGGGAATGAAACAATTCTCTTTAGAAGGAAAAGAATATGATTATGGAACTATTCTCATTCCTGTGCAGAACCAAAAAATGGATGCCCGTGAACTGGCTGATTTTCTGAACAAAACAGTCCGGGAATCCCACGTCACAATCACCGGTGTTGCCACCGGTCAAACCACAGGAACCGATTTGGGAAGCAACAATTTCAGAACAATTAAAAATCCCAAAGTGGCCTTGCTTGTGGGAGACGGTGTAACCCCTTCAGACGCCGGGGAAATCTGGCATTTATTTGATCAGCGCTATGCCATGCGCATCACCAAGCTGGATACCAGGGGATTTAATCGCACAGACATTAGCAGCTATACACATATCATACTGCCAAATAGTTGGGGGAATGCCCTGGATAAAAACGATACCGAGAAGGTAAAAACCTGGATCAGAAACGGGGGAATTTTAATAGGGTATAAAAACGCCGCACGATGGGCAGATACCAATGAAATTGTTAAACTGGGTTTCCGGGAAGTGAAAGACACTGCTACCAATGTGTCCTATGAAGAAAGAAGCGATTACCGAGGTGCAAAAGGCATAGGCGGGGCTATATTTGAAGTTAAACTCGACCGCTCCCACCCGGTTAATTTTGGGTATAAAAATGAGCGAATCCCTATGTTCAAAAATTCCACTTTATTTCTGGAACCTGATACACAAAGCTATAACAACCCCATTCTCTTTACGGAAAATGCTTTGTTAAGCGGTTATATACATAAGGAAAGCCTGAAGCAACTTGGCAACAGCTCTGCGTTTAAAGCAGCAAACTTTGGTAGTGGAAAAATTATTCTGTTTACGGAAAACACCAATTTCAGGGCGTTTTGGTTTGGGACCAATAAACTCCTGATGAACGCTGTCTTTTTTGGGGAAACGATGTAATAATGAGTAGTTTAAGATATGCGCAACCCGTTTTTAACTTTAGATTCGGGCTGCAGTAAAATAACATCGCCATCACTGTCCACGGCACCTAAAACCAGGCACTCGCTCATGAATGTGGCAATTTGTTTGGGAGGAAAATTGACCACGGCAATGATTTGCATACCGATTAATTTTTCTTTGGTATAGCGTTTTGTTATTTGTGCCGAAGACTTTTTTATTCCCAGATCAATACCAAAGTCAATAAGTAATTTATAGGCAGGAACTTTAGCTTCCGGAAAATCTTCCGCTTCAAGGATGGTCCCAACACGCATCTGCACTTCTGAAAAGTGGTTCCAGTCTATGCTTGCCATTTTTATCTAAGAATATTTATTTTTTTTACAACTTCGGGTGCTAAATTACTGCTGTCTGCACCATAGGCATCAACAAACAAGCCTTTTCTGCCATCGAGGGTTTCCACAACATACAAGATAGTATTATCTGCCGGATTACTATCCCCCTCAAAGCGATAAAACTTAACTACTTCTAAATTCTCCGTATTTATTTTTTCTTCAGACTCTTTAAGAAGCCCTTCTTCTTTCAGATTAAAATCTACGGTATATCCATGTTTTTGCAAATCTGCAATGGCCTCAGATAAAGTTGTATAGGATTCTTTTAAAGTCATAAGTTGTGAATCTTTCATTATTATTACTATTGATTATTTACAAAATTAGCATTATTTACAAAACTAGCGGGAAACGCTATAGCGACCTAAAGAATTGGTATAACTTTAATAGCAAATTAAGAAATTGTATTAAAATTTTAATACTTATACAATAGACAATCCCATGAATCCAAAAAAAAATAGTGTAATTTAGTGGTAAATTATATACTATGGCACTTACCGCATCCAATATGCTTCCTTTAGGCACTAAAGCACCAGATTTCAACCTTATGGACGTTATCACGAAAGAATATGTCAGCCTAAAAGATATCACAGCCAGACATGGTGTTGTGGTTATGTTTATATGTAACCACTGCCCATATGTAAAACATGTTAATGAAGAAATCGTGCGTGTGGCAAACGATTACCGGGTACAGGGCTTTGGGTTTGTTGCCATTAACAGTAACGATGTGGTAAACTACCCTGAGGACAGTCCGGAGCAAATGGCCATAATTGCTGAAGAACTGGACTATGGATTTCCCTATCTCTTTGATGAGACACAGGAAATTGCAAAAGCGTATGACGCTGCATGTACCCCTGATTTTTATGTATTTGATGACGAACTAAAACTGGTTTACCGTGGGCAGCTGGACCATTCCCGTCCCGGAAACAGCATACAACCCACCGGAAGGGATTTGCGGGAAGCACTGGACAGTCTGTTAAATAACAGTCCGCAGCGCAAAGACCAAAAACCCAGTATGGGGTGTAATATTAAGTGGAAGTAGAACGGTTGCCTGTTGCCTGTTATCTGTTGCCAGTTGCCGGTTAATGTTTTTCTCCAACTACTAAACCTCGAAAACCCGGACCGAGCGTAAAAAAAATGTCCCAAAGGACATTTTTAGCGAAGGGGCCAGCTTGCCGCGCGGGTAGATTTCCGTAAGTACAATAAATAGAAACCTCTAAACTCTCTAACCCGCCACCTCGAAAACACGCTAACCCGGACCGAGCGTAAAAAAAATGTCCCAAAGGACATTTTTAGCGAAGCCTGTCTGCCGAAGGCTGAGGGCCAGCTGGCGGGCGGGCAAATCAACAAAACCCTATTTCACTTTAACAAGCTCCACATCAAATACCAATGTAGCATTTGGAGGGATCACCCCACCTGCACCGCTTTCGCCGTAGGCTAAATGGGAAGGAATCACAAAACGGGCTTTATCACCTTCATTTAAAAGCATAATACCTTCATCCCAACCTGAAATCACATGCCCTTTTCCGATAGGAAAATCAATAGGGTTGCCACGTTTAATAGAGGAATCAAATACACCGCCATCGGTGAACATACCTTCGTAATGAACCAGTACCGTATCCCCTTTTTTGGGTTTGGTACCTGTTCCTTTTTCGGTGATTTTATATCGTAAACCACTTGGGGTTTTTTCAAATCCTTCAGAAAGGGAATTCAGCAACCCATCCTGTGCTTTTTTTGCTGCTGCTTCCCTTTCGGCTTTAGCTCCCTGGAATTGGCGAAATGTTTCCACAGCATTCCATTTTTGGGCTTCTTCCCCTACTCTTATAATTTCCAAAGTTTCAAGCACATCACCTTGCCCAATACTATCCACCACATCCTGTCCTTCGATTACTTTTCCAAATACTGTGTGCTTATCATCCAGCCACGGTGTTGGCACATGGGTTATGAAAAACTGGCTTCCGTTAGTTCCCGGTCCGGCATTTGCCATAGAAAGCACGCCCGGTGTATCGTGGCGCAAATCTTTGTGAAATTCATCTTCAAACTGGTATCCCGGTCCGCCGGCACCTGTACCTTTGGGGTCCCCTCCCTGTATCATAAAATCAGGTATTACCCGGTGAAAGGTGAGTCCGTTGTAATAGGGTTTTCCCTGGGCTTTTGCATTGTTTTCGAGTGAACCTTCAGCTAAACCTACAAAGTTACCCACCGTTCCCGGGGTGCGTTTGTGGGTCAGTTGCACAGTGATATCTCCTTTTGTGGTTATGAATTTTGCGTAAATACCGTCTTTCATAGTTATTTTTTTTATTAGGGTGCAAAGGTACTAAAATCAAATTTCATTTTTGCCTCAGAAATGTAAAAGGTACATTTAAGCAACTGCTTCTTTGTTGTACCGATTTCTGTAAGCTATGGGCGTCATACCGGTATGGCGTTTAAATATATCCCGGAAGGCTTTGTCATCTGAATAGCCTATAGAAAGAATAACTTCTTGTGTGGGCAAACGTTCTGCTTCGAGGCTTTTTTTAGCCGCTTCCACTTTTACACGCTGAATATACTCGGTGATGGTGTTACTGGTGGCAGATTTGGAAATCTGCCTATAAGCAATGGGATTTTTAGTCACATTAATAAATACCCGTTTTAAAATAATGCGAATCCTTTGTATATTTATACTTGGATTTCTGAAAAAAAATTATGAAAAATACAGCTTTAACCATAGCAGCGAAAATCCAGATTGGCAAACCTGCGCCTGAAGTTTTTGAAGCCATAGTCAATCCTGATACCATGAGCCATTATTTTATCCGTAAAAGTACCGGGGTTATGAAAGAAGGTAAAACCCTCCTTTGGCAGTTTCCCGAGTTTACAGAGGATTACCCGGTAAGGGTTGGGAAAATCGAACAAAACAAACTCATTTCCTTCTATTGGGACACCGACGGTAAAGAATATTTTGTGGAAATAAGCCTCACTGCTGTGGGAAATACTACCATTGTACAAGTTACCGAAAGCGGCGGAACCAATGATAAAGCCGGTATTGCCTGGCTAAAAGGAAACACTGAGGGCTGGGCAAATTTCCTTGCCTGTCTCAAAGCCTGGCTCGAATATGGTATAAATCTTCGGAAAGGGGCTTTTGATTTTTATAATAAAACATGAAATGCATTTATATTAAGTTAAAATCAAATTAAGAATACGATGGAAGGTATGTTATCCCCTACATCAAGAGTCCTAAATCTGTATCTTACCTCTTTTTTTATTAATTTTACTATTTAAAACAACTACTCATGAAAAAATTAATCATACTCCTTTCGGTTTTTATGCTGCTTTCCTTTACTTCTGAAAAGCAAACCGAAATACAGGAGTCCGTTGCACAGTCAACTTTAGAAAATGACAAGGAATTCTTATTGAATTACATCCAGGAAACAACAAATAATCTGGCACTTAACATACGCGGATTAAGCGAGGCGCAACTGCAATTCAAGCCCGCCCCAGACTCATGGTCCATAAGCCAGTGTGTCGAACACATTATTGCCACAGAACTCATGCTTCTTGATATGTCCCAAACTACACTTGCAGGTCCGGAAAACCCGGAGCGCAAGCAGGAGGTTACCACTAAGGACAAAGATATGATTTCGGGTATGGAAGATCGTTCTAAAAAATTCAAAGCACCTGAGATTCTTATCAAAGAAGGTAAATACACCGATGCGCAAACCGCAATGCAGGAATTTATGGAAACGCGCCAAAAACTGGTGGACCTGGTCAACAATGTCTCCCTAGACGATATGCGCAACCGTATCAGCGATTCCCCGGCAGGAGCAATTGATACTTATCAATCGTTGTTATTTATTGCAGGACATTGCGCAAGGCATACCTTACAGATTGAAGAAATAAAAGCGGCACCTAACTTTCCTTTGCAATAGCTAATGGAGAGTGAAATCAGCAACTTATTTCGTGGAAATCCATTTGCCGGGTATTTTTAAAAACCGACCTTTGTAATCTACTATTTGCAGAGACAGCGTGGACTTATTTGGCAATACCCATTATAAAAATAACCTCCTCCCCAATGACGGGGAGGTTATTTATTATGGTACCTTATTTTCCAAAGACCGGGCAGACCATTTTATGAAATCCCTTATGGAAGGCATTTCCTGGAAAAACGACGAAGCTGTTATTTTCGGGAAACTGATACTCACCAAACGCAAAGTAGCCTGGTATGGGGATGAGGAATTCTCCTATACCTATTCTAACCGCACCAAAACCGCACTTCCGTGGACCGAAGAATTACTGCAGCTTAAAGCTGTTGCAGAAGCAGAAACCGGCGAAACCTATAATTCCTGTCTGCTCAACTTATACCACAGCGGCGAGGAAGGTATGGCTTGGCACAGCGACGGGGAAAAAGACCTGAAAAAAAACGGAGCTATCGCTTCCATGAGTTTTGGTGCCGAACGCAAATTTGCCTTCAAACACAAACAAAACAAAGAAACCGTTTCCCTCATTCTGGAACACGGCAGCTTGCTCGTCATGAAAGGCACCACCCAAACCCATTGGCTGCACCGCTTGCCTCCTACCAAGACTACTTTGAAGCCTAGGGTGAATCTTACTTTTAGGACGATTGTTCCCTTCGACCCTTCGATAAACTCAGGGCAGGCAAGCTCAGGGACCGGTTAATGGTTTCACTTCGCTACACTCGTGATGACAGAAAATTAAGTGAATAAAAAATTGAGTTATTGAATTATTAAGGGAAATTGGTTTTACCGCTAAGTTCGCAAGGAAAGCCGCCTGGTGCTTCAAAGCTTCAGGCGTCGAAGCGTAAATTCGTGGATTCGATCGAGTTTACGGGTTTGCGGGTTGGCGAGTTATCGGGTTAAAATTGGGAATTTAAATTCACTTTTGGAAATCTGCCCATGCGCCGGCTGGCCCCTCCCTAATCCCGAAAGCTTTCGGGAGTCCTCAGGACATTTTCTTTCCGCTCGGTCCGGGTTTTCGGGTATAAGGTAACTAGTAAGGATACTTTGTACTTTGTACTTTGTACTTCTACCTTTTACCTTCTACCTTCTAACTTCCCATACATTTCCATCACCTGCGGAATCACCGCATCTTCGGTGTAATTTTGTAGTATGTGCTTTTGAAAAGCCGCACCATCTTTTGTGCGGAGTTCGGCGTCCTGTATATAGGTTTTCAGTGCCTCTGCGAGGGCTTCCGGATTTTTTGAAGGAACTATCTTGCCAAAGTCCTGAACGACTTCCCTGCAATGGCCCACATCTGTGGTGACGACCGGCAAACCGGCGATGCCGTATTCCAATAGTGCTAGTGGTAATCCCTCAGATGCAGAGGACAAAACACCAATAGAAGCTTGATTTAACAAACCGGAAACATCTTGAAGAGAGCCGTAATAAAAAACACTATTAGAGATTTTTAGGTTTTCCATTTTTTGAAATAATTGCGTGTAATAAGTATCCCCCCAATTTTTTCCAACAAGATGAATTGACCATTCCGGGTAGGTTTTTATTAATTCAGAAAATGAATCCAGCAAGGTGAAATGATCTTTTTGTTCCCGAAGATTTGCTACACAAATAATTCGTTTACCGGGTTTACCTTTTAATTCCATTTTTGAAATGGTTGTAGTTTGCTTTTTGGTAAAATTTTTGACATAAAACACATCCCTGCATTTTAAATTCTCATAAACCCAAGACTGCAGTTGTTGATTCACAGTAAAAATAATATCAAAATAATGCGAACAAAATCGCAGTATTTTATATTTCCGATTGTGTAGCATTTCACTTTTACCGTAATGGTCGTGCCATACCAAGGTAACCCCGGGGATTGCTAATTTTAAAAGGGTAGCAAAAAAGAAAGAAGTGCTGTGTGCATGAATGAGTTGGATGCCTTCATTTTTAATCTCTTTTCGCGCTCTCAATAATGCCTTAATACCAACAGGACCTTTACGATTCAGGAAAGAATAAGATACCTTCTCCCCTATGCTGTCTTTTAAAACCCCTTCTTCCCGGGTGCTCCACAACCAGACCTCTTCCCCGCGATCAGCAAGGGCATTGGCATAGGTAACTGCCATACGTTCTGCACCACCGGCGTTCAGGGAATCTATGAGATGGAGGATTTTCATGGGTTGTTGATTTGTTACTTTGTAAATTCGTGATTTGTTACTTAGTTTCTTCGATACTGTGTTGAACACTGAACACTGAACACTGAGCACTTAACATCTTTGTCTTGTCCTAGAAAAAGTATACAGTTTTGTTAAGCAGATTTTTGTTTTAAATTATACATTTGATCAGGTGTTTTTAAGTTGATTCCCCAGTGAGGTCTCATTTTATTATATATTTTTATTGATTGCTCTGTAATGAT
>JBGTDF010000288.1:0-14577 GCA_041748455.1 Planktosalinus sp. | reverse complement strand
TTTTAGAAAAAATAAATTTTCTAACAATGCAATATCCCACAGCTTCCCTTTTTGCCACAAAATATGAAGTGCTGTGGAACGGTACTAAAACAAAAGAACCTGTTTTCCAAATCAAAAATTTCAACAACCACGGGATAGTGCCTAATTTTTTCAAAAGCAGTCTTAATCAATCCATGTATTATCCTTCTTGTTTATGTGTTTCAAAAGAGGTCTTTGAAAGCGTGGGCTTGTATGATGAAAAAATAAATTACAGTGAAGATGTTGATTTTAATATCAGGGCACATGCCAAATTCAAATTGGCATATTGGGATGAAGTTTTAGTAACTTATCTTTTGGTTTCCGAAAATCAAATAACCAGAGGAAGCCTTTCCGGAAAAATTATACCGGATTATGATTTTTACGAAAAGAAATTTGAAGATAGGAAAGACATCAAGAAATACCTGGATTTTCAACGGTATATCAAAGCAAAACAGTTTAAGCTGGCCAACGAAAGAAAGAAATACCGGGAACTCGTTTCTGCCATAGATTTTAATAACCTCAACTACAAACAGAAATTTTTGCTTACCCTGCCAAAATTCATGCTGCAGGGAATTGGCAAATTAAAAAATATGTTATCCTGTCTGGGTTTTGAAGTGAGCAGTTATTCTAAGTAATAAATTTAATGAAACTTTCAAAATCTCGGATGTAATCTGACTCCTCATATTCCCCGGAAGCAATAACCAAACAGACAGCCCCTGAAGAAAAGTTTTCCAATTCACGCCATACATTAGATTTAATCAACAAGCCTTTATTTGGTTTGTTTAAAGAAACCACCTGACGTTCTTTAGCGTCTTGTAAAACCACATCAAAACTCCCTGAAATGGCAATTAAAAATTCAAATTGCTCTTTGTGCGCATGACCACCTCGGGTTGCACTGCTGGGAACATCATATAAATAATACACCCGCTTTATGGGATAAGGCAAAATATCTTTTTCAATGATGGATAAATTACCTCTTACATCTTCAATTTTAGGGAGATTTATAATTTCTATGTTCATAATTTTACGGGAATATTCAGAAACTGCAACCAGGCTTTTCCGATAGTTTCAAATTCAAATTTTTCTACACTGCTTACAGTATTCTCTTTACAAATATCGTATAGTTTTTTATTTAAAACCATATTATTTATGGCAAGTGTCATCGCTTGTATATTTTGGTTTTCCACCAGTAAGCCATTTTGAAGGTGGATAATAATCTCATTCGGCCCTGATTCACAATTATAAGCCACCACCGGAGTTCCACAGGCAAGGCTCTCCAGCAACACATTAGGAAATCCTTCATTTTTACTGGTAAGCGCTGTAAAATATGCATGTTTTAAGTATGGAAATGGATTTTCTTTAAAATCAACAAATACCACCTGCTCCTCGACATGTAATTTTTTTGCAAGTAATTGCAAGTCATCCTTCCTGTTCCCTTCCCCAAGCAAAACCAATTTTATTTTTTTCGGAACAGCTTCCGATACCGCATAAGCCTCTATCAAATGATCCCATTGTTTAATCGCATTCATTCTGCCAACTCCAAGAATATATGTAAAATCAAACGGTGAATTATGGGATGCAAGTCTTTGTATTTCTTCTCTCTCTGTTGGGTTATAAATAGTGCACACATTTTTATAATTATAATCTTCCCTTATTTTATTTTCAAGGGCTTTGGAAACAGTCACTAAGCCGTATGCTTTGCGATAGATGTGCTTTGCAAAGAAATTATTTTTAGGGAAGTAATACTTTGTTTCAAAACTGCGAATGCTCATCACATAGTCACTCTTGTACAAAAAATTTGCAATAAGATATTCCTGAAAAAAATTATTTTTAAATCGAAAATCAATGATATAATCAAATTGGTGTTCCTTCAGATAGGTTTTCAGCGCTTTTAGTCGGGATATTTTATTGGAAAGACCGTTGGACTTGTTCTTTAATTTTCCCATATTAAACAGCGTTCCTGCAAAAGGATAGGTAACCATATCCCTTACGATAATATGATGAACGGCAATGCCCTGTGCTTCAAAAAAGAAAGACAACCTCGCCTGCACCCGTTCTGCACCTCCCATGCTCAGCATGTCCCCTACTAAAGCAATTTTGAAAGGTGGTTGTTTTATCATTATAGAATAATTAACTTCGAAGCAAATATAACCATTCTATGAAGATTTTATTACTTGGGGAATACAGCCGTCTGCACACCACGCTAAAAGAGGGTTTGGTTTCTTTGGGACATGAAGTTGTATTGATTGGGGATGGTGATGGATTTAAAGATTTTCCGATGGATTTGTCTCTAAAACCAACTTTGGTGGACACCTCATTTCTAAGAATTATTAGAAAAGGAATCTACAGGATTTTTAAGTTGGATATCGCCACAATGGAGAGAGGATGGCGTTTTTACAGACATTTAAAGCAATTAAAAGGTTTTGATGTGGTGCAATTGATAAACGAGAAACCCATTAAAACTCTCCCTTTTCTGGAACGATATTTACTGAATAAAATAAAAGATAACAACGCTAAAATCTTCTTATTATCCTGTGGCGTGGATACCGTAAGCGTTGATTTTATGATGCAGAAAAAATTCAGGTATTCGTTGATGGACCCCTATCTGGATAATCCGGACTTAAAAAACGAATACCAATATATTCTAGAATACACCACAAAAAGCCACAGAAAAACGCATCAGTATTTGTATAACATCATACAAGGGGTGATAGCATCAGATTTTGATTATGTATTGCCTTTGAAAGGACATCCTAAATTTTTGGGGCTTATTCCTAATCCCGTGAATGTGCAGCATATTTCTTACGTTCCTTTGGATTTTAGCAAGGAAATTGTAATTTTTCTGGGAATCAATAAAGGGACCAAAGTAAAAAAAGGCATCCTGTTTTTTGAACAGGCGCTGGAAATTATTCAAAAAAAATATAGACAAAGGATTAAAATTATAATGGTGGAAAATATTCCTTACAGGGAATACATGCAGCTTTATGAGCAAGCCCATATTTTACTGGATCAAGTCTACGCCTATGACCAGGGTTATAATGCGCTGGAGGCTATGGCACGGGGAAAAGTAGTTTTTACGGGTGCCGAAAAAGAATTTTTACAGCATTATAATTTGCAGGAAGATGAAGTTTGTATAAATGCCCTACCCGATGTGGATTCCATAGTGGAAAAATTGAGCCGGCTTATTGAAAATCCAAAAGAGTTGGAAAGCATTGGTCAAAATGCACGAAAATTCATCGAAAAGGAACACGATTATTTAAAAATAGCTAAAAGATATCTTGAGGTTTACAATAAGTAAAAGCTAAAAATATCACCATTTAGCTACCAAACTTTCCTCAATTCTTGTTCGTTCCCCCTCCCAATCTCTTCCAAAATTATTTTTCAAAAGTTTTGCCGGTATTCCGCCAAGTAAAATATTACTTCCTAAATTTCTATAATCCTTATTGCACAAAGTATTTGAAGCAACTACACAATAATCAGGAGTATAGGTATTAGCCATAAAAGTTACCCGGTTAGACACTGAGTTGTAGTTTCCAATATGGATAGACGCCGTTAATGCAAACTTCTCCCCTGTTTCCACATTTAGCATTTGATGGGAATTAGTATCAATTATTTGGGATTCAAATCCTATTCTTGCCCATTCTCCTAATATAATTTCATTTATGCAAATTATTTTAACATCAGAGCCTATGCAGGTCATATGTCCAAATTGACAATTAGCATTTTCACCAATATATATTCTGACATCTTTACCAATATGAACGTGTCCATTTATTTCTAAAGTTCCCAATATAGCAACTTCAGCTGCACCTTTAGATTTCGTTAATTTTTCAAATTGTTGACCTATACCCATCATCCCTCTTTGAATAGGGGCATTAATTATTAATTGTCCGCTTAAATCCGTAAATTTTACCCATTCATATACATAGACCGGTAATTTTTTTGCCACGGAAAAAGGAAACATTTTGAAATTAAAATACAGTGTTTTATACCAGTTTATAGTAAGGTAAAAAAGCAGTCTGTGGTATATGTCCCGGATACTGTTATACATGAATTTCCTATTTCTTGTTTCTGTTTTTTAACTTATGGAACATCTCTTTTAAATTCATCTTTTTATGTAATTGATGTACAGATACAGCTACAGATACAACAAATATAATAGCTAATATACTATATCTCCAATTGGTTTCCGATAAAAAATAAGTGGTTAAAAATGCCAAAGCACAAAACAAGCAGCATAAAACAAACAATAAATAAAAGGATCTCGCGAAATAAAAATTATATAGCGATTTTGTAAGTATACCCACCACTATAAAATGAATGATATAATAGACAAAAAAGCTAATCCCCAGCCCGGTTAGTCCACCATAAGAATACCCCGCAACATTCATTAAAAACAACAGCAAATTAAAACCCACGGCCGTGTTAATAAACACATTTGAATCCCCTTTTGCGATTATGATGTATCCCATGGAAAACGACATCGCTTTAAAAAGTGTTCCTAATATTCCCCAGGTCACCATACTTACTATTACCAAAAATTCTGTGGAATAGAGGATTTTAATTACCAAAGAGGAGAACATCAAAAATAAAATTATAATTGGGGTGATAATTAACACCGCTATAAAAGCTTGTTGGGAGACCACTTCCCTAACCCTGGCATTGTCCTTATGAATTGCTGCCAACCTTGGGTAGTAGTCTGTTGCCATAGCATTAAAAATAATACCCACATAGGAATTTAAAATTACAATACCTGCGGCATAAAAGCCTACTTCGCTTACACCACCCACATTACTGATGTAAATGTGCAACGCATAGGTAGCTAAAACGGTTAGCAAACTACTAATGCTAAGCATTACTCCCAGCCGCACCATTTCTTTTCCTTCAAAAAAAGCTTCTCTGGCGGTAATTGAAATCTTTTTGGTTTTTAGCTTATTTGTGTAGTACCTGCTAAAAACAAAACTCATAAAGAAGGAAATGATTATTGCCGGAACAATGGCATCTATCCTAAAATAGTAATAGAGGGGAACACTTATAAGCAAGCCT
Source organism: Planktosalinus sp. (assembly GCA_041748455.1). Classification (GTDB taxonomy): domain Bacteria; phylum Bacteroidota; class Bacteroidia; order Flavobacteriales; family Flavobacteriaceae; genus Planktosalinus. The sequence goes on along the minus strand of JBGTDF010000288.1, from coordinate 9,513 downwards.
ACAAAACTGCCTGAAAGATTTGCTTTGGCCAAAGACTCAACCTTTCGTAAGCCTTGTAAAACAACCAGGTTTCCACTTGCTAATTGTTTAAAAAGCAAAGCGACAGAAACCCATATAAAAGAAAAGGTAAAGTCTTTACTATCAAAAGCAAGTTCACTGAGTAATGGGGACAAAGCTATAGTTATCAAAGCTCCCACAATACCCGTTATCCAGACGATTTTTTTAACTATACCAATCGTTCGGGCAATTTTTTCTTCATCTGCTTCTGCAAAAGCCGAGGAGATATCTTTAACGGCACTTCGGTCCATGCCAAGATTTGTAACAGCACTGATAAGCAGTATGGCAGAATTTAAAAGACCGGCAATCCCCATACCAAAGGAACCCAGCAAAACAGCAATTACTTTTGTGCGTACAATGGAAATAAAAATATTAAAGACCTGAACACCCCCAAAAACAGAAGTTGCTTTCATCACTTGGCGATATGCACTTTTTTCATCGGTCATAAATCAGACATGAGATTTGAGATTGGAGACGTGAGATGCCCGGTATTTAATGGTAAATTTAGATATTTATATTTCAAGCTTAGTTAATAGGTATTAACAACTTTAATAATATGTTGAACTTCCTCATCAGTCATCACCGGACTAATGGGAATACTCACAACAGTTTCATGAATTTTTTCGGTAACCGGAAAAGATAAATCCTTAAACTCCGGTAACGCTTTTTGTTTATGCGGCGGAATGGGATAATGTATCAGGCTCCCTATGCCATTTTCGGTTAAATATCCTTGAAAATCCTCCCTGTTTTCTACCCTAACCACAAAAAGATGGAATACATGGGCGTCAAAATCCGGTACAACGGGCAAGGTTATTTTCCCATTTTTAATTTCCGAAAGATACCGTTTAGCAATGTCCCGTCGTTTTTCGTTATCTTTATCCAAAGAAGGTAGCTTCACCAATAAAAATCCTGCCTGTACTTCATCCAGCCGGGAATTGAATCCTTGCAGATCATTTACATATTTACTGGTCGCGCCATAATTGCGAAGTTTTTTTATAACCTCATACAAATCCTTATCGTTAGTGGTCACTGCACCTCCATCCCCCAAAGCCCCTAAATTTTTTGTGGGATAAAAGCTAAAACCTGAGGCTCCCTCCAACTCCCCGCCGAATGGCGGGGGAGAGTATTTTGATTTTGCTCCATGAGATTGAGCGGAATCCTCTATCACCAATAGATTATGCGCTTTCGCGAAAGCGTTCACTTTGTCCATATTGGTAATTTGCCCATACAGATGCACCGGCATAATGGCTCTGGTGTTTGATGTAATCGCTGGTTCTAATTGGGAAATATCAAAACCATAGGTTTTGGCTTCCGCTTCTACCAGAACAGGTTTTAATCCTGCTTGTTTGATAGCAAGGATGGTGGCTATATAAGTGTTCGAAGCCACTAAAACCTCATCCCCTTCCTTGAGTTTGCGCAATACTTTGTACCCTTCTAAAATGAGATGGAGTGCCTCTAAACCATTTCCTACCCCTATGCAATATTTAGTACCGCAATATGCTGCAAATGCCTCTTCAAATTGCTGCACTTTAGTGCCTAAAATATAATGTCCGCTATCTAAAAATTTTTGAAAACTCAGTGCGAACTCCTTTTCAAAGCGTGCATTGATTTTATGAAGGTCAAGGAAAGGGATCATTTTGTATCTATATTTAAAGTAGCATAAGACGAGGTTTCCACAATATAATTATTGGTGACAAAAGACCGGGCACCACAAGTTTCCTTCCAGAAAATCAGGCCTGGACTTAAAATTTTTCCATTGTCTTCGCTGGACGTATTAAAATCAAAATAGTATTTATCATTAACCCAATTATTTATTAAAAAATCATACAGAAAATCTAAACTCCCGTCCCTATTTTTATCTTCATTGCCTGAAACATATTGTGGATGTATAGTCGTTTTAGTAAGAAAAACCGTTGAACCTGCCACGATTTTATTTTCTTTATAAACGTTGACTTGTAGTATTTGTTTTGGAAACCTAGATGCCAATAAAGTAATTTCTTCTAAGCTGTGGACCGGAGACGCTTCATGTTTGCCTTTTAAATTAGGGATTAAAATTTCGTTCCAAAATCCTTCAAAATTAGTATCTATTTCTATTCTCAAATTATTTCTGACTGCCCTGTTTATTCCTTCCCTCCTGTTTTTCTGGAAACGTTTTTTATTTCGAAAATCCACAAGCATTACAACGTCCCTTTTAACTAATGCAGCACCTGCCTTGAACATAAAATATTCCAGTTCATCAGATGGCAACGTATTGTAAAAGGAAGGTATTATGCGCATATCCAAATAGGAAATCCCTTGTGTATTCAAATAGTGAAGCAAAGTTTTAAATGCCTTAAAAGAATCCAGCAGTTTTGCATCATCCTGAAGTATAAAACTTCCGTAGGTCAATCCTTGATGGCTGTAAACCGTATTTCCATTTTTGTTTGCCGGTAGCAATGCATACAAGGTATCCTCTTTAAAAACCATCAGTGAAAAATCCTCAAACTTGTCTCTGTGGTATTCCATAAAATCACGATGGAACAAAAAGGTGGCATTTTTAGCACTTTCCACAAAAGCATCCCAGAGTGCTTTGTGTTCTTTTTGATATTTCTGTACCCTGAAGTTTTCCACAATTGTTTAGTTTACTTTTTCAAAAACTATATTCCCATCTTTATCAATATACTTATAAACGCCTTCCGGAGCACCTTTATGAATGGTCAAATAACTGGCGTCTTCCTGTAATGCATCTAAATATTTTGTGTCTTCACTTAAATAGGAGAAAACAATCCGGAATAAATTAACGGTCGATTTTAGTTCTGTATCAAATTCCGGCACATTATTTTCAGGCCAGTGTATGGATAATTGCGAACTAAAAATGGAATATAAAATATCCCTGTCCTGCGTTTTTGTGTACATTTCCATAGCATATTCTAAACCAAGATAACCACCGTGATCTGCCAGAATAATAATCAAAGCATTGGGGTCATTTTCTTTTATCAGACCCACAAAATCCTTCAATTGGGTATTTGCATGCTCTAGGCTTTTTATCCATTTTTCCCTTTCTTTTTCTTTACCCTCTGCACTTCCTTTATGGTTTGCAATATGTCCCGGATTAAAAAATTCTATAAAAAAGAACATAGGATTTTCATCTGCTTCTGCTAAAAAATGTTCCAAATCATCTACTACCTTTCTTTTGTTTTCAAAACCTTTACCAATATAAGGAACATCATCCACTAAAAAATTACTTTTATGAAATCCCATTTTAGGCTTATTAAGCATTATATAGGGTGCTTCTAAAATGAGATGTGTGGTATATCCATTATTTTTAAATGCGTTCAATACCACATTACTGCTTACCAAAATATTCCTCGCATTAAGTCCCTCGCTAGGGTGCAACTGGTTATTGTGGTAGTGATGTTTCAACATCATCATGGAACTATTAGATGCCAGGGTATTGGAATAGTTGCTTCTAAAATCGGCATAATTTTTAAAACCATTGTTTGTCAAAAAATTTTCAAATTCAGAATTATCATAAGAATAATGGCCTTTGTTCAATTCTGAAAAGTTAACATAACCATCCGGCTGTATAAAATAAACATTGGGTTTATTTTTAAAAACTATTTGTTCAATGGTATCAGGTTGCAACTTCCATTCATTGGAAATAGTAAGATTTTTGACCAATACGGGTGCCAGATTGAACAACCCGACTATAATAAGCAGGTATTCAAATAAAACAATTTTCTTAAAATGTTTATGTAAAATTACAGCCAGTAAAATGGAGATAAAAAAGATTGCCAGTGCCAGCTTTTTATTTATCCCTGCATAGATGCTGATTTTTGTTAAGAAGAGAAAAAGAAAGATATTTAAAAATGGCAGGACATATTTATAAATATTTTTCCGGGGCAGCTTTTTTAAGATAAGGGTAACTGTGTAGAAAAGTAGTATCGGTAAAAAGATGAAAAAAAATAAAAAAAAACCTAAATGTTTCCACGAATTTACTAATGTGAAATTATTGGAGTAATAGGATATTATGGGATAGAGGCCTACTGCAAGTGCAACAGTAATTGGGTGCGGATTTCCTTTATCCAGAGATTTCCTGAATCTTTCTAAATACCCCTCTTTTTTCATTCTTTACGTTTTAAAAAATAAAGAATTCGGTTTGAATCTGTAATGGGTTCTTTTTTAAGTATTTCAAAAAAGCGGGAATAACCCTCTTCAAAATTCTCCTCACTGTAAAAATCAAAATGATTTATAAACTCCCTTTTCCTTACTAAAAGCGATTGCACCCAGCTATCCTCACGGGTAGGAAACTCCAGTATCAAAAAACTCGCAAAACCCGCAAAAAATTCGGCCGATTTATAAAATGGAACGTTCCCGGAAAGGGTTATATGATGAATTAAGGCTAGTGCCATGGTCAAATCAGGTCTATAGTCCTTTAAACGCTCTATAAGTGAACTGCGTTCTGTATTGTTGAAACCAACTGCAGGAGCCGGATTTAAAACATCACAAACAAACGGCAGCATTTTGGTTTCCTTGTTTTTTAAAACCTGTCTGTAATTATGATCTACTGCGTTGGCATCAATATCTGTAACAATAATTTCTTCTGCAATGGTCATTAATTCCCTGCCAAAAGTGCCGTCATTTCCACCTACATCAATAACTTTTTTTGCTCTTATTTCAGTAGCCCATTCTTTAATTAATGTTGCTTTTTGCTGAAAAGAAGTATCAGTATAATTTGTTTTGGTATAGTAATCCCCCCATTCTGTTTGTTGGTTTACTTTTAGTTTTTTGATATAATCATACAAACTTTCAATGATATTGTTTTGTGCTTTTTTGGAGAGCTTTGCAATTTTACTTTCCGCTTTATAATCGTCACTATATTTATCTTCTAGTTTTGCCAGTAGATGAATATTGGGGTATAACGTTGAGCTTAACTTGGTTTTTCCGGGAAGCAGGGAAGCTATCAATTTTACAGGGACACCATCTATATGGGTACTCAGTAATTTCAACATCTCGGTACCGTGGTATTTTGCCAAAATCAAAGGACCGAAAAAATGAGTAATAAATTGCTTGAATGCCCTCCATGGGGTACCTTCTTCATAGAAATCAAAGGAAAGGGTATCTATAAAAATAGCATTCCCTTTATGAAATGTTACATTAAAAGCTGTGGCATCTTTTAATATGAATCCGTTTGCAAGTGCCTGACGATGAATTTTTAATGTCAAAAGAGCAGCGTGTTTGTATTGCTCAAAACTCCACTCATAAGGATGTGTTATAAAAGATATCTGTTCGGGTTGGAGGACAATTTGGGAGTCATTTTTAGAAATTTCCCGGTGCGGGATAAGTAACCTGGCATCGATGAGTTTTGCATAAAAGCCAGAGGAAGTCAGTTTATTGTATTGCTCAAAATAAATCGGGTTGATAATCCTTTTTATAATCCCTTCTTCCTGAATTATATATCCGGATGGATCTCTAAAGGATGCTTCATGATTTTTAGTGCTTTGGATCGGCATTCTTGTTTTCTGTTTCTTTATCCTCTACCTCATCAATAGTATTATAAAAGTCTTTATCCTCTTCTTTATGCAACCCCAGCATGGATTTAATCTTATACATGACCGTTTTTGAAAAAAGAGCAACTCCCGCAGCAATAGCAATGGCTGCCTGAGCAATCATAGCGCCTAAACCCGGATCAAAATATAAGAAATGCATAACGTTAAATTTATATATAAGCGGTAAAAATAACGATAATTTAATAAACCCACTATTTAATCAAGAAGATTTATAATTGCGAAATGAGATAGCCAAAAAGTGGTCAGTCCCGAAAGTTTTCGGGAGTAGCAGCCTATTTGGCCAAAGGCTGATGGTCTGTTGTTGAATAATGAATAGCGAAGAAGCATTACCTGTCACTAATAGGAATTTGTCTTACGTCAAATATTTAAGTTTCAACCATTTCTTTTTTCTTTAGGAATAGATAATAAATATTCACACAAACTATAAAACCATTGGTGATTATAATGGGCCATGAAGTTTCCAGCATAAAACCATATATAATAAATGCTGCACATCCAAAAGAATTTATAATGCGCAGTTTGGTAATATTTCTCATAAGAAAGGAAATCATCAGTATTAGTGACGCTATATATCCTATAAAATCTGTAAGGGTAATTCCGATTGCTTCCATAGTAAGGCAAAAAAACCTCAAAAGTCCTGAAACGATTGAGGTTTATAAATTTAATTAATTAACTTTTATTGAATCTTGTTACGCTTACGATCATTTTCGTTAAGCCAAATCTTACGTAAACGAATGGTTTTAGGAGTTACCTCTACATACTCATCCTTTTGAATATATTCTAAAGCTTCTTCCAGTGAAAATTTAATCGCAGGAACAATTTTTGCTTTATCATCTGCTCCTGAAGAACGCACGTTGGAAAGTTTTTTGGTCTTGGTAATGTTTATTACCATATCATCACCGCGAGAATTTTCACCAATTACCTGCCCCTCATAAATATCTTCTCCCGGGTCTACAAAAAACTTGCCCCTGTCCTGTAATTTATCGATAGAGTATGGAATGGATTTTCCGTTTTCCATAGAAATCAAAGAACCATTCTGACGCTCCGGGATGGGTCCTTTAAAAGGCTGGTATTCCAGAAAACGGTGGGTCATGATTGCTTCACCGGCAGTTGCGGTTAGTAATTGGTTACGCATACCTATGATACCTCTGGATGGGATCAGGAATTTACAAACCATTCGTTCGCCTTTCCCTTCCATACTAAGCATTTCCCCTTTTCTGATGGTAACCATATCAATTGCCCTTCCTGAAACTTCTTCCGGAAGATCAATGGTCAATTCTTCAATAGGCTCACATTTAACGCCGTCAATTTCCTTGATGATTACTTGTGGTTGCCCAATTTGTAATTCATATCCTTCACGACGCATGGTTTCAATCAAAACAGAAAGGTGCAATACCCCACGGCCAAAAACCATGAACTTATCTGCACTGTTTGTAGGCTGCATACGCAAAGCAAGGTTCTTTTCCAATTCTCTTTCCAGACGTTCCTTGATGTGACGGGAAGTTACAAACTTACCATCTTTTCCAAAGAAAGGGGAATCGTTGATAGTAAACAACATACTCATGGTAGGCTCATCAATTGCAATGGTCTTTAAGCCTTCCGGATTTTCAAAATCTGCAACGGTATCACCGATATCAAATCCTTCCAATCCTACTAATGCACAAATATCCCCTGCAAAAACTTCAGTAACTTTTTTACGCCCAAGGCCTTCAAAAGTATGCAGTTCTTTAATACGTGATTTTACTTTGCTGCCATCTCTTTTTACTAAAGTGATGGGCATATTTTCTGTTAATGTTCCTCTTTGCAGACGGCCAATGGCAATTCGTCCTGTAAAGGAAGAAAAATCTAAGGATGTAATAAGCATTTGAACGGTACCTTCTTCAATTTTTGGAGCCGGAATATGTTCAATAACCATATCCAGTAATGGTTCAATATTATCAGTAGGTTTTTTCCAGTCATCACTCATCCAGTTGTGTTTCGCAGAACCATAAACGGATGGGAAATCCAATTGCCACTCTTCAGCACCAAGTTCAAACATTAGGTCAAAAACAGCCTCGTGAACTTCTTCAGGAGTACAGTTTTCTTTATCTACTTTATTGATTACCACACAAGGTTTTAAACCAAGGTCCAAAGCTTTCTGAAGTACAAAACGGGTTTGTGGCATAGGGCCTTCAAAGGCATCTACCAGCAACAAAACACCATCTGCCATGTTGAGAACGCGTTCTACTTCCCCACCAAAATCGGCGTGACCGGGGGTATCAATAATGTTGATTTTTGTGTCTTTATATACTACAGAAACGTTTTTAGAGGTAATTGTAATTCCTCGTTCCCGTTCCAGATCGTTGTTGTCCAATATTAAATCCCCTGTATTTTCGTTAGAACGAAACAGGTTACAATGGTACATTATTTTATCAACCAATGTCGTTTTACCGTGGTCAACGTGGGCAATAATGGCAATATTTTTTACTTTATTCATAAAAAGGCTTCTTTTTGAGCGTGCAAAGGTACGCTTTATTTCTGTAGATTTTACGTGAGGTCTTAAAATACAGATTGTTAATTTTTAGCAAACAAAAGACTGCAGGAAGTTTCGGCAAAAATTTGATTAACTTTGCCAACAAATTCAGAATTCATGAAAATCCATCTTATACCTAAAATAAAACACACCACCTCCAATAACTTTTTCCTTCTTGCAGGGCCATGTGCCATTGAAGGTGAAGAAATGGCATTGCGTATAGCTGAAAAGGTAATTGAAATAACAAATAAGCTGCAAATTCCTTATATTTTTAAAGGAAGCTTCAAAAAAGCAAACCGAAGCCGTATTGACAGTTTTACGGGTATTGGTGACGAAAAAGCTTTAAAAATTCTTCGGAAGGTTTCCGAAACTTTTGATATACCTACCGTTACAGACATTCACGAAATAAGCGATGCCGAAATGGCCGCTGCTTATGTAGATGTTTTACAAATCCCGGCTTTTTTGGTACGCCAAACTGATTTAGTAGTGGCCGCTGCAAATACCGGAAAAGTGGTCAATCTTAAAAAAGGCCAATTCATGAGTCCGGAAAGTATGAAACATGCCGTGACCAAGGTAACCGATTGTGACAATCCGCAAGTGATGGTCACTGATCGCGGAACTATGTTTGGCTATCAGGATATGATTGTGGATTTCAGGGGTATTCCAACAATGCGCGAATTTGCCCCAACAGTCCTGGATGTAACCCACAGTTTACAACAACCCAATCAAAGTAGTGGAGTCACAGGCGGAAGACCCGATATGATCGCCACTATTGCCAAAGCAGGAATTGCTGTAGGTGCTGACGGTATTTTTATTGAAACCCATTTTGACCCCGCAAATGCTAAAAGTGATGGTGCCAATATGCTGGACATTAAATTTCTGGAAAAGTTATTAAGTGATTTGACAGCAATAAGAAATACGATTATAAGTTTATAATAATTTTTTAAGTTACCTATTTCCTCCAAAAACAAAAAAGTTGTTCCGTTAAGAACAACTTTTTATTTAGCCGCTACTATTAACTCCCCAATTAATAAAGCTCTTCAAAGATGCAACTTTAGGGGTATTCCAAACAAGAGGTCTTTTCCTAAATTAAAAAGGGGTTTTTCCTGTTTTATATTATTTACAATAATAATTTTGGAAATAATAAAAGATATTCTTTACTTTGTAATTCAAAGTACTTTAAAATGGGACAAAAAGATTATTTAAAAGACATTAGTGAAATCAAACAACTAATGAACCGCTCTTCACGTTTTATTTCCCTGAGCGGTCTTTCAGGAATTTTCGCAGGTATATATGCTATTCTGGGTGCTGTGATTGCCTATGTATATTTATTCCCAAAAACGGGAAGTTATATAACCCTGCATAGCTGGAATTTTAAAATGCTGGTTATACTCA
>JBGTDF010000287.1:0-1945 GCA_041748455.1 Planktosalinus sp. | reverse complement strand
GGGTTTCTAAACTTGGTTTGAATGTCAATGCCGGAGCGCGATTGAATACACATTCGGTATATGATAACAAGCTGGTTTATAGTATCAATCCTTCCTATAATTTCGCTTTAAGCGAAAGTAATTTAAAAGTACTTGCTTCTTACAGCACGGCGTATATCACGCCTTCTTTGTTTCAGATTTATGATCCTTCTTATGGCAATGAAGATTTGCTTCCCGAAGAAAATGCCACCATCGAAGCCGGAATAGAATTTACTACAAACACCAGTTTCAGGGCCAGCGTGGTGTATTTCACCCGAAACGAAAAGAATTATGTCGATTTTGTGACCGTGGACCCTGTTAATTTTATTTCACAATACCAAAATATCGCCGATGAGTTTACCGCAGATGGGTTGGAAGTGGAGCTCTCCAAGCGATTCAACAGTCAATGGCATGTGATGGCCAATTATACCTTCACCCAACCCGATGAACGATTTGCGTTGCGTATTCCCAAGGATAAAGTGAATGCAAATGTTCAGTACCAGCCCTCGATAAATACTACTTTATCATTGAGTTATCAATACAACAGCAGTCGTGAGGACCGATTTTTCAGTATGGAAACCTTTCAGCAGGAAGCCGTCACACTGGATGCATATGGCATCCTGGATTTTTATGTGAGCCGCCGATTGACAGAAAACATCAGGTTATTTGCAGGTTTGCACAATATTTTGGATGAAACCTATGAAGAGTTGTATCGCTACTCTACCCGTGGCCGCAATGTGCAACTGGGATTTAGTCTAGAATTTTAAAATTAGCTGTTATTATAATTGGAAAAGGAAGCTGCCCTTGGGTGGCTTCTTTTTTCTTTAAGTTTTTTTTATAAGTAAAGGCAAAGAAAAGTACTATTTTTAAAATTACTAAGACAGGACTTTATGAAACATTTCTTTAAGGTATTTTTTCAGCTTCTTAAAAAAACGTTTGTAAGCTGGAATAAAAACGATCCATTCCCAAAAGGCGCTACCATTGCCTATTATACTCTTTTTTCACTTCCTTCCTTATTGATTATCGTGATGACCATTGCAAGCTCATTTTTTGAAAGGGATGCTGTGGAAGGTAGGATCACGACAGAAATAGGAAAATTTATCGGAACAGATTCTGCGCAGGCGGTGGAAGCTATGATCGTGAATGTTGCTTATTCTGAAGATTCTACCCTTGCTATAATTTTTGGGATTGCTATGGTGATTTTTGCGGCAACAGGGGTTTTCTTTCAGTTGAAAAAAACCATGAACCTGATCTGGGGCGTTGCCGCCCGAAAAGCCAATTTTTTCAGGATGCTGTTAGATCGATTGATCTCTTTTGGGATGGTATTGGTTATCGGGTTCTTATTGCTTATTTCTTTAGTGATTTCAGCAGTTTTAAAAATTTTAAAAAGACATATCGAAGAAATTTCAGAAAGTTTGACCGCCGCTTTAGTCGATATTTTGAATTTCAGTATTTCTTTTGCTATCCTAACGACACTTTTTGCCGCACTTTTTAAATTATTGCCCGATGTGAAGATTCGCTGGCGGGTTACTTATCTTGGAGCTGCTTTAACAACCACACTCTTTTTGATTGGTGAATTTTTAATTGGTTTTTATTTCGGTCGCAGCGAGCCTGCTTCTGTTTATGGTGCTGCAGCATCTGTGGTGCTTATACTTCTGTGGGTAAACTATATCTGTCTTATTGTATTTTTTGGTGCGGAATTTACCGTGCAATATGCAGAACATAAAAATGAACATGTGGTGCCAAATAAGTTTGCCGAGCCTGCTATTCATCAGGAAATAGAAAAACTCAGCTCCAGATATGTCAGTGAAGAGGAAGAAAAAAGAATTCTCGAAAGATTGCGCAAAAATCTGGTAATTACTCGTGACGAAGAACAACATTAACGGTTTTTAAGATAGTTTTACAATTGCATTAATAGAGGTTGGCA
>JBGTDF010000286.1:0-2753 GCA_041748455.1 Planktosalinus sp. | reverse complement strand
CACCGCAGGAATTGTAAGTGCTAAAGCACGTAATTTAAATGAATTTGACGGCAACCCACAATCCTTTATTCAAACAGATGCAGCTGTAAACCGTGGAAACAGCGGTGGCGCTTTAGTAAACATCAACGGCGAACTGGTGGGTATAAATACCGCCATATCTTCCCAAACGGGTTCTTTTATAGGATATTCTTTTGCAGTACCTTCTAATATCACCCGTAAAGTTGTGGAAGATATTCTGGAATTTGGTAATGTGCAGAGGGCCATACTTGGCATACAGGTTTTAAATGCCAATTCCTCTCAGGCGAAAGAATTGGGCCTTAGCAGTATGCAGGGAGTTTATGTAGCCGATATTGAAAAAGGAAGTGGCGCAGATATTAGCGGCATAAGAAAAGGGGATGTTATAAAAAAACTGGATAATGTTTCCATACGCACCTTTTCAGAACTATCGGGTTATTTAGGATCTAAACGCCCTAAGGATATTGTTCAAGTAACTATTGACAGAAATGGTAATGAACGTGTAATTCCCGTGATCTTGGTTAAACTGGAAACCTTTGAGATAGAAAGCCTGGGTTTTGAAGTGAAGAATACTACCGAAGCAGAATTAAAAGAATTCGGTGTTAAAAACGGTGTATTGGTAACCAGACCCATATCCCAGGAAATGGCAAGATATAATCTGTCGGGCATTGTGATCACACATTTTAACGACGAAGTAATCAAAAATATTGACGACGTTAAGCGCATTATGAATCAGCGGGTTCCGGGAGAGCCAATTAAAATGACCTTTATTAATGCCAAAGGGGAAATCAACAATTTTATTTTCAGATAAATCTGTCCCTGACAATAATACCAAACCTCTAAAAGTCATTTTTAGGGGTTTATTTTTATAAATATCTTTTACTAAAACGTTTGAAATAGCTACTTTTGCAAAAAGTTTTAAACACCTAAACAGTATACTATGAGTTTCCATGAAATTTACGAGAAAGAACTTTCTTTTCAGGCAGACCGAAGACGCGCTTCGGTAGAATTTATTAATATCATTAGTGACTTATGGTATGATAAGTCTATTGAATTAGTGCTTTTTAGAAATCAACTAATTGATAGGAATGTAAGTCAAATTATCAATTTGCATGAGTATGCAGGAGAGTTCGTCCAAAAACCCATTTCCATTTTTGATTCGGTAGAAATTGCCCAGGCCATAAAAATGCTGGATCTTCCTCCATCAAAGCTGGACATTGGAAAGTTAACCTATGAATTTCATTTAGAAGATGATAAATATAGTGATGCTTTGGCTTTTGTTTCTGACAAGTTAAAAGGTGCAAAGGATTATGAAAGCAAAAAACCAAAAGATGTTGTTCTTTATGGTTTTGGCCGAATTGGGAGATTATTGGCAAGGGAATTAATGGCCAGAACAGGTAAAGGAAACCAAATGCGTTTACGCGCGATTGTAACCCGGGGTAAAATTGATCAAACTATCTTAGAAAAAAGGGCATCCTTATTACAATACGATTCGGTACACGGTGATTTTATGGGCACTGTTCATGTGGATTTGGAAAACCAGGCTTTGATTATCAACGGGACTACCGTACATATGATTTCGGCAAATGCGCCTGAAGATATTGATTATACCGAATATGGCATAAATGATGCATTGGTAATTGACAATACCGGGGCATTCAGGGACAAAGAAGAACTAAGCAGGCATTTAACTTCCAAAGGTGCTTCAAAAGTATTACTAACCGCTCCCGGAAAAGGAATCCCAAATATCGTTCACGGTGTAAATCACAAAGAGCACAGTCCGGATGAAGTGGATATTTTTTCCGCTGCATCGTGTACCACTAACGCTATAACCCCTATTTTAAAAGCAATAGAAGATTCCTTCGGAATTGTACAGGGACACTTAGAAACTATTCACGCATATACCAATGACCAGAACCTGGTAGATAATTTTCACGATAAATACAGAAGGGGCCGTGCTGCGGCATTAAACATGGTTATCACTGAAACCGGTGCGGGAAGCGCAGTTGCAAAAGCGTTACCTGTACTTGCAGGAAAGTTGACATCAAATGCCATTAGAGTTCCTGTTCCCAATGGTTCCCTTGTGGTTTTAAGTTTAGAGTTAAAAACAAAAACATCGGTAGCCGGTGTAAATTCCATCATAAAAAAATATGCTTTGGAAGGCGACCTGGTGGAGCAAATCAAGTATTCCTTAAACAATGAACTGGTATCCAGCGACATTGTAGGTACCTCTTCACCGGCAATTTATGACAGTAATGCAACGATTGTAAACGAGGCAGGGACCAATGTGGTTTTGTATGTTTGGTATGACAATGAATATGGTTATAGCCATCAGGTAATTAGATTAGCTAAATATATTTCTAAAGTAAGAAGGTATACTTATTATTAGTAGCGTATTGCTTTTTATCAAACCACTTAAAATGAACTTTTAAGTGGTTTTTTTATGACCCCAATTTTATCATTTTAAAATATATAAATCTAAATTTGCAAGGAAGTCTGGATTTCTTAATAAAGAGTTTATTCTTTACTAAAATTAAAGACAAATAAAAGATGCGCATAGATATTATCACCGTTTTACCTGAATTACTTAAAAGCCCGTTTGAGGCTTCCATCTTGAAAAGGGCTATTGAAAAAGGGCTTGTGGAAATTCATTTGCATAATTTAAGGGATTATGTAACCGATAATTACAAACAAGTAGATGATTATCAATATGGTGGCGGCGCCGGAATGGTAATGAT
>JBGTDF010000285.1:0-2861 GCA_041748455.1 Planktosalinus sp. | reverse complement strand
CGATAACATATCTTCCATTTCCTGATAATCATCTAAACTGTATTTCTTGATTCCTTCCTGGGAAACTTCAGTAACAGGGATAATTTCTATGGAATCTTTTACTTCAATATTATGCAAATTAAATGTTGCAGGTCTTTCCTTTTTTTCTTCTTCTTTATCTTCCTTTTTAAGATGATTTAAAGGAAGATCAAACATCAACATTTGATTTTCTTTTGCAGGCTCTTCCTCTATCTTAAATGTAACCTCTTTCTCTTCTTTAACTTCCACAATGATGAAATCGTGAACTTCCATAGTGTTAATAAAATCCTGATCAAAATTTTCCAAATTTCCCGGAACTACTTCATCATAACTTATTGGGATGTTTTTCAAAAAATCAGAGGTCTTTATATACCCTTCAAAAGGGATGCTTTCTGAAACAATTTCTGCATCTTCCATATCGTCTTCATCAAAAAGCGTATGTTTAATTACAGGCTCTTTAGCTTGTTCAAACGATGGCTTTGCACTTGCCGAAGGTGTAAATTCTGCATTTCTAGAAACCAGAACATGTTCTGCAGCCTGCTCGTCTTCTAACGTATGTATGATTTTTTTTGTTTCTGTATTTACAATCTCATTCTGTTGTTCCACATTAAATCCTGTAGCAATAACGGTTACGGCAATGGCTTTTTCCAAAGAAGTATCCTCACCAACTCCCATAATGATATTGGCACCGTGACCGGCTTCGGTTTGGATGTAATCACTTATTTCCCCTATTTCGTCGATAGTAATCTCTTCAGAACCCGAAACGATCAGCAACAATACGTTTTTAGCTCCTGAAATTTTATTATCATTCAGCAATGGGGAATCCAGTGCCAGGGAAATTGCCTCGTGGGCACGATTGGAACCCACTGCGCTTGCGCTTCCCATAATGGCGGTTCCACTGTTTGCCAAAACGGTTTTGGCATCCCTAAGATCAATATTTTGTGTGTAGTGATGCGTTATTACCTCAGCAATACCTCTGGAAGCGGTTGCTAAAACTTCATCAGCTTTGGAAAAACCGGCTTTAAATCCAAGGTTTCCATACACTTCACGAAGTTTGTTATTGTTGATAACGATAAGGGAATCTACATTTCTGCGTAAGTTTTCCACACCCAGTTGCGCTTGTTCGTTACGCATTTTACCTTCAAACTGAAAAGGAATGGTAACTATCCCCACGGTCAGTACATCGAGGTCTTTGGCCATTTTGGCAATGATAGGTGCTGCACCGGTACCGGTACCACCACCCATTCCGGCAGTGATAAAAATCATTTTGGTATTGGTGGAAAGCATTGTTTTGATTTCTTCCATGCTTTCTATCGCTGCATCTTTACCAACTTCCGGGTTTGCGCCTGCACCCAATCCTTCCGTTAAGGAAACCCCTAACTGGATTTTAATGGGAACCGGGCTGTTCTCCAAAGCCTGGGAGTCTGTATTACATATTACAAAATCCACGCCTTTAATGCCCTGGCGAAACATATGGTTGATTGCATTACTGCCACCACCACCTACTCCTATCACCTTAATGACATTGGACTGATTCTTTGGAAGGTCGAAGGATATATTATCGAATTCTGTGTTGCTGCTCATAATTCTATTTTTTTAATGTGGTATTCTACTTTTGTGAGATTGTTTTTTTCCTACTCGGCATTATCGAGAAAGTCTTTGAACTTTTCAGCCCATTTATCTATAAAACTTTTTCTTGCCCGTGGTAATTTGTCGCTTTTGTCTTCCAAAGATGTATTCTGAATTGTTTCCGTAGCATTACCGGAAACTTCTTCGGAAACAAGTTCTTCGTGAAATTTATGTTTATTTATTTTTTCCAAACTATTCAAAACTAGGCCCACTGCGGTTGCATATACCGGGCTGGTAGTTTCTGTATCGCTGTTTCCGGCTAGGTGTTCATTGGGGTAACCAATTCGAGTGTCCATTCCTGTTGTGTATTCCACCAGTTGTTTTAAATGGTTTAACTGCGCTCCGCCACCGGTTATAACAATTCCGGCGATAAGCTTTTTCTTTTGTTCTTCATGACCATACGCCTTAATTTCCGCATATACCTGCTCAATGATTTCCACCACGCGTGCGTGTATAATTTTGGAAAGGTTTTTAAGCGTGATTTCCTTTGGCTCCCTGCCTCTAAGTCCCGGAATGGAAACAATCTCGTTGTCTTTATTTTCACCCGGCCATGCAGAACCAAATCGTATTTTCAACATCTCGGCTTGTTTCTCAATAATGGAACAACCTTCTTTAATGTCTTCGGTAATCACATTTCCACCGAAAGGGATTACTGCAGTATGACGAATGATGCCGTCTTTAAATATCGCAAGGTCTGTTGTACCACCACCTATATCAATAAGTGCCACACCGGCTTCCTTTTCTTCCTGACTTAAAACAGCATTTGCCGAAGCCAGAGGTTCTAAAGTTATGCCTGCCAAATCCAGACCTGCACTTTTTACACATCTGCCAATGTTTCTTATGGAAGATACCTGACCTACTACCACATGAAAATTAGCTTCCAGTCGTGCGCCATACATGCCAATAGGCTCTTTGATTTCGGGTTGCCCATCAACTTTAAAATCCTGAGGCAATACATGTATAATTTCTTCACCCGGCAACATAACCAATTTGTGCACCTGATTGCAAAGGGTATCTATATCCTGTTCTGTGATCACCTCTTCCCCGTCTTTTCTGGTGATATAGTCACTGTGCTGCAGGCTTCTTATATGTTGCCCGGCAATACCCACAACAACATCTGCAATTTTCATGTCTGAAGAAATCTCAGCTGCCTCCACTGCTTGTTTAATGGACTGGATGGTTTGGGTTATGTTGTTCACTACGCCACGGTGAAC
>JBGTDF010000284.1:0-4687 GCA_041748455.1 Planktosalinus sp. | reverse complement strand
AGAAGACATTATACAAATTATTTCAAAGGGATTCCACATTTTAAAGATTACCGCATGAAAATGGTGACCAGTGACGATGCTGCTTCTGTTTTTGCAGCTTTTGATGAGGTAGCGGCAAATTTTGCCGACTTTGAGTTTGTTTAAACCACCATACTTTCACGCACCCTGCTGGATGCTATTTTTGATGCCAGAACTCCTAGAATGGTTATAGTTACAAATACAACCACAATGTTCACAATCTCTAATTTTACTGGATAGGCAATAGAAGCTGTAATCATCACCAGATTAAATTGCAATTGTAATAAAACGATACAAATTCCCAGAAAAATTCCCAGTCCGCCTCCTAAAACGGTCATCAAAACACCCTGCATAAAAAATATTTTTCGGATTTCAGGAATTGTAGCGCCTAGGTTAAATAATGTTTTGATATTGTGTTTTTTGTCCAGGATCATCATAATGATACTTCCCACGACATTAAAGAGTGCAATAATTAATACCAATGTGAAAATAAGATAAACAGCTAAGTTTTCTGTATTCAACATTTTATAAAGAGCATCGTTTTGTTGCATGCGGTTTTTAATAACGAGCTCTTCATTCCAGAGGTTTTGAATTTCTGAAATCACCTGGCTTTCTTTGACTCCCGCATCTAATTTTATTTCGACCGAGCTAACTTCGTCCTCAGAAAGGGAGAGTAAATTTTTAGCTAGATTAAAATTAGAAAATACATATTTATAGTTTAGTTCTTCATTTACGTGGTAAACCCCTGAAACCATAAGCCTTTCTTTTTGAAACGCTTTTGTAGGATCTGTAATCTGTCCCGTACCGGGTGTAGGGACAAATATTTCCAGCAAATCTGTGTAGTCATAGACCCCCAGGCTTAAGGTAGTAGAAATACCATGCCCAATAACCACGATATTTTCTTCTTGTCCGAACCATTCCCCCGCAATTAAAGTACTATCAATTGCATTTACTTTTTGGTAATTTTCATCTACTCCTTTTATAAAAGCAATGGCATTTTTCCCCTTAAAATTTAGAAATACACGCTCTTCGATAATTTTAGAGTAAGACGCAATACCCTCTATATTTTTTAATTTTTCTTCCGTTTCCTCTGTCAAAAGAAAAGTTTTCCCAACATTTGGGAATACTTTGACATCGGAATCAAAAATAGAACTAAACTGCAGGCTGAAATCTTTCAACCCCGAGAACCCGGAAAGAACAATAAACAAGGACATAGCGCCAACAATGACCCCTACAGCCGCAATTCCGGTAATAATATTGATGGCATTATTACTGCTTCTTGTAAATAAATACCGCTTTGCGATGTAGAGCGAAAAGCGCACTAATCAGGATTTTTTTCTTTTACTTAGCAAGTCAGGGTTAGCAATAGGATCTTCTTCTCCTTTCACCGCTTTGTCAATCTTTTCAATATATTCCAGGGAGTCGTCGTTAAAGAAAGTCAACTCAGGCATTCTTCTGAGCTGGTGTTTGGTAAGTTGCGCCGCCTGGTGTTTAATCTTGGATTTCACTTCGTTGATTTCTTCAACAACTTTGAGTGCGTGTTGCGCCGGAAAAATACTTACATATACTTTTGCAATGGACAAATCCACAGTTACCTGTACCTTAGAAACCGAAATAAGAATTCCGGTATGTCCTGCATCCCTTATGGCGCTTTGCAGAATGTTTGCTAAATCAGCCTGTAAAACGCTTGCTATTTTTTTTTGTCTGTTACTTTCCATACTGCAAAAGTAGCATATTTAAAGATTATGTTACTTTTACAATAGAAAAAGATGCACAATGAATAAAATAGAACATATAGGTATAGCGGTAAAAAACCTGGAAGATGCAAATAAAACTTATGCAGCCTTGTTGGGAAAGGCCCATTATAAAATAGAAGAGGTGGCAAGTGAAGGGGTCAAGACTTCCTTTTTTCAGTTAGGAGACAGTAAAATTGAACTTCTGGAAGCTACCAATCCGGACAGTCCTGTTGCAAAATTTATTGAAAAGCGGGGGGAAGGAATCCATCATATTGCATTTTACGTAAAAGATATTGTAAAAGAGATAGCGCGTTTAAAAAAAGAAGGCTTTTTAGTGCTTAACGAAACCCCTAAAGTTGGGGCAGATAATAAACTTGTTGCCTTTTTACATCCAAAGAGCTCTAATGGGGTTTTAATTGAACTATGTCAAGAAATTGTTATTTAATGCGTAAAAAATTTGTTGGACAAAAAAACTAATGATAAATTTGCCCACTGATTTTTGTAAAACTCATCTGCCGTAGATTAAAAATAAATTAATTTTGGGCAAGGAGCAAAGCAAAATCAAGAAGGTCCCATAGCTCAGCTGGTTAGAGCACCTGACTCATAATCAGGGGGTCCATGGTTCGAGCCCATGTGGGACCACATTTTATTGAAGATTTTTGGTTGGCGAGAAGCCTGTCCCGATTGCAGCGATAGCGTAATATCGGGAAGCCCATGTGGGACCACATTATTTTTTTCTCAAAAGAATTAATCCCCTCACCTGATTCTTTCTTTTAGAATTCATATTATTTGATTTTGGGAAATTATAACATATTGGTTGCTTTTGGATTTTAAACAATTAACCTCATTGTTAAGCGTTTATTAATACAGTTATTTAAAAAAAAGTATATATTAGCTAAACCCTATGTAATTTATGCGACCCCAAATCGTCAAAATAGTAACAACATTTGTAGCAATATTTGTTAGCATCCATTCATGGAGCCAGCAAGCACCGCCACCACCGCAAAGGACTTTTCCTCCTGGTCTTCCTATTGATTCTGATTTAATTTATTTGGTTTTGTCTGGGATTTTGTTGGGATTGTTTTTTTTACTGCGAAAAAAAAGAGCTTAAATTTACTACTCACTCAAGAAACGTTTTAAGTACTTTCCTACAATATCAAACTCTAAATTTACACTATCCCCTTCTTTTACTTTATTAAAATTGGTATGCTCATAGGTATACGGGATGATTGCAACCGAAAAACTGTCTTTTAGGGAATTTACAACTGTTAAACTTACACCGTTAACCGTTATTGATCCTTTTTCAATGGTAACATTACCCTGCGTTGCGTCGTAAGAAAAAGTAAAATACCAGCTGCCCCCTTCTTCTTTAACAGACGTGCAAATTCCTGTTTGATCTACATGCCCTGGAACCAAATGACCATCGAGCCTGTCACCAAGCTTCATGGCACGTTCTAAATTAACTGCAGAACCGACTTTTAAATTTCCAATGTTAGATTTTTCCAGGGTTTCTTTTATCGCAGTTACTTCATAGATATCTCCATTAATACCAACTACGGTTAGGCAAACACCGTTGTGGGAAACACTTTGATCTATTTTCAGCTCAGTCGTAATATTGCTTTCAATGGATATTTGCAGATTTGTTCCCGTTTGGGAAAGGTTTACCACCTTGCCGATATCTTCGATAATACCTGTAAACATATTCAGTAAAAAGAATTAAATTTGTGTTTTGATAAACGACTGTAAATTTAATACAATTCAAAAGGTTTACCTAAAGAAATTGATAACGAAAACCCATTACAAAATTCTCAATGAACAAACATGAAAACATATTAGTTGGAATTTCAATAGGAGATCTAAACGGCATAGGAAGTGAAGTGGTTTTAAAAACTTTTGAAGATGCCAGAATGCTGGAATTTTGCACCCCGGTAATTTTTGCTTCTGTAAAGTCACTTTCGTTTGTTAAGAAGGCATTAGGCATGGAAATCAATTTTCAGGGAATTGATCACATAAATCAAGTCGTTCCGGGAAAAATTAATGTCCTGAATATTTGGAAAGAATCTGTTGATATACAATTTGGGGAAGAAGATCCTTCAATGGGTGCCTTGGCCATAAAATCTTTGGAAGCAGCAGTTAAAGCACTCAAGGAAAATAAAGTGGATGTTTTAGTAACTGCTCCCATAAATAAACATAACATACAATCAGATACTTTTAAATTCCCCGGGCATACTGATTATTTAGCACAGGAACTGGAAGGAGAGAGTTTAATGTTCATGGTCACTGAAAACCTTAAAGTTGGCTTATTAACAGATCACGTGGCTATAAAAGACATTGCAAAACACATTACAAAACAACGAATTGAAAAAAAGATTGAAATTATTAGTAAAGCCCTGAAACAGGATTTTGGCATTACAGTGCCAAGGATTGCTGTGCTGGGAATTAATCCCCATACCGGGGACAATGGCATAATAGGCGATGAAGATGATAAAATAATGCGCCCCACTTTAGAGAAAATAAATAAATCTTCAGGAAACGTAGTGTATGGACCGTATGCAGCAGACAGTTTTTTTGGCTCCGGAAATTATAAAAATTTTGACGCTATAGTTGCTGCTTATCACGACCAGGGCTTAATTCCTTTTAAAACGTTATCCTTCGGTTCCGGCGTTAATTATACTGCGGGATTAAACAGAGTGAGAACTTCGCCGGATCACGGTACTGCATATGATATTGCAGGTAAAAACATAGCAGACTTCACATCCTTTAAGGAAGCGGTTTTTACGGCAATCTCCATTTTTAAAAAGCGGAAAGAATATGAACAAATCACCCAAAACGTACTGCCCATAACCATTAAAAAGTTATCCACAAAAAAGAGTTGATAAATTAGTTGTCGATAAGAATATTTTTTTATCTTTGCACCCGCCTTAACCGTAAGG
>JBGTDF010000283.1:0-3458 GCA_041748455.1 Planktosalinus sp. | reverse complement strand
GAAACCTCTTCGAATTCATTATTTTCAACACGTACCTTTTGAAGGTTTGGGCTATATCGAAAAATGGGCCATAAAGAATAACCATTATCTTACCGCAACTAAATTCTTTCAAAATTTTACACTCCCAAAATTTTCTAGCTTTGATTGGCTTATTGTTATGGGTGGTGCTATGGGCGTAACTGGCGTTGAGAAGTTTCCTTGGCTTGAAAACGAAATTGAATTCATACGAAAAGCGATTCAAGCTAATAAAACTGTATTGGGTATTTGTTTAGGTTCACAATTGATTGCAGGAGCATTGGGAGCCAAAGTATATCCCAATGCTAAAAAAGAAATTGGCTGGTTTCCAATAACTAAAACGAAAGCAGGGCATCAGCACATGTTTCTGCAAGAATTGCCAGAACAATTTACTACTTTTCATTGGCATGGCGATACATTTGACTTGCCAACCGACTCATTGCATTTACTAAAGACAGAAGCCTGCATCAATCAAGCATTTCTTTACAAGGATAAAGTGCTTGGTCTGCAATTTCACCTTGAAGTTACCCCTCAAACATTAAAAGAAATGATAAAAAATTGCAGGCACGAACTAATTCCAGTCGACTATATCCAGTCTGAAAGAGAAATCTTAGATAAAACCGTTTATTGTATCAATTCGAATAACTATTTAGAATCTATTTTGAATAAATTGATACTTGTGAAATAAAGTTAACATATATAGTAGCAAGTAAATGGAAAAAATTGAAAGTGCACTGATTCGAATTCATTATCTTTGGCCTATTTAAAAAGAAGGCTTTCTTTTATATCAACGCATTATAAAAAGTGAAATTAAAGCGAAGAAGAAAGTTAGTTAAGTCCTTAAATCCGCAGATAGCAATTAAAAAAAGCCGAAAAAGTGTCTAAATTAACTTTATTTAGGCTTTTTCGGCTCACTTTTTTTCACTTATTTAGGTGTTGCGACACAACAAAAATAAGTGAGATGAAAATTACAAAATCAGCAGAAAAAATCACATCCTTTGGAGGTTTTAATTTTGTTTTCAGATCCTTTAAGGAGTCAGGCCTTGTGGATCTGATAGATAAATCACTGGGAATGAGGGTGAAAGCAAATGGGTTTTCCTACAGCGATATTTTCACCAACCACCTTGCTATTTTTTTCAATGGCGGGGATTGCACAGAGGATGTAAACCAGCACTTGGGGGAGCATCTTCGCAATATCAGGGGAATGCAGGTATGCAGTCCCGACACCATCTTGAGGGGGATCAAAGAACTGGCAACCGACACCTTGCACTTGGAAAACCCTGGTAGTGGGGTTAGTCATGAGTTTAACCTCAATCCAAAGCTTAATGATCTGATGGTAAAAGCTTTAAAACAGACAGGGCAGCTAAAAAACTACAAATACTATGATTTGGATTATGACAATCAGGTTCAGCCCAACGAAAAATTCGATGCCGAAAGAACCTACAAGAAAATTTATGGTTACCAGCCGGGGATCGCCTCCATTGAAAATATGCCGGTGTACATAGAGGGCAGGAATGGAAACAGCCAGGCAAAATACCTTCAGGCCGATACGCTTTCCAGAGCTTTTTCCAACCTAACCGACAATGGGATCAGGATAGGACGGTTCAGGGCAGATTCTGCCTCCTATCAGAAAGATGTGATCGGGGTAGTGGAAAGCAACAGCAAGTCCTTTTATATAAGGGCAAAAAGATGTGCAAACATGGACGATATGATCGGGTCTGTCCCCAAAGAGAAATGGGAGAAGATCCGCCTTGGCATTCAAGAGATGGAGGTGGCTGATATCACCGATTACAGACCGTTTGGAGGGGATAAGCCCTACAGGTTGGTGATCAGCAGAATAAAAAGAAAGGATGCCCAGACTGACATTTTCAGCGGTGAAGCCTATACCTACAGGGGCATCCTGACCAATGATACTAAAACCACCAACAGAGATGTTGTAGCCTTTTATAATGCCAGAGGTGAAAGCGAGCGTATCTTTGACGTGATGAACAATGACTTCGGATGGGCCAAAATGCCCTGTTCGTTTTTATCTGAGAACACCGCTTTTATGATCATGACGGCCATCTACGCCAATTTTTATCGTTATTTGGTAGGTGAATATTCCAAAAAACTATCATGGCTCAAACCCAGTTACAGGCTCAAGAAATTCATATTCCTCTTCATAACAGTAGCAGGAAAATGGATCAAAACGGGCAGGGGACATGTCCTGAAGCTCTACACGCAGAAGGATTATTCGCCACTGTTGACATAAATCCAACCACAAAAAAATATAACATACTAAATTAAAGAATCTTAAAAGGGATCAAGAGGAGAGGTATGCACAATTCAGTCGGCAGGACAAAGAAAAAGGGGGAAATACACTGAAAAATTAAAACCACAGCCCCAAATATGGTCTTCACCACCAAAATACATCCCGAAAATGATAAAATTGAATAAAATAGAAGCGTATATTTAAAACTGAATTAACCAAACTAAAACCTTGCGGATTTTAGGTAATAGTTGAAAATTGATTTTATACAATCATTAAATGCCATTAAAAATTAATATGAAAAGTTTATTGGAGATGAAAACACTTTGGTGAGTCCAAGTCAATATTTTTCACTTTGTAGGTTTGGTCAAAAGCTGATTAGCTAGCATTTTACAACTTTCAATCGATACCATTTTTCAATAGTATTCATTAATTGATGTCGTAAATCAAAAAAATATATAATTAAAAACAAAATAAATTACCTAAATAATTAATTCCTTAGTTGAATGTTTGAACACCTGATTACTGGATAATTAAATTAAATAGTGCCTTATTGTTATTCATTAAGCATTTCACCATAAATAATTATATTTAGGAAAATTTGTTTAATGAGGTAAATATTACATCAATTATTCCCCGTCCTCACCGTTCCCGTCATACCTAGCAAGGTGGTTTTAATTGCTCATCTTACAACATAAGTTTTTGCAAGTTCGCAGGCGTTTTGTTGCGCAACGTCCGGGATTGGGGATTGTAAATGGATGATATTTTTCTTCAAAAGGGTTCTTGGCTGACAGGGTGCTAATGCTGGGGGATCCCAAATAAATTTTTCCGTTGCACTCCAAAATTTTTTGGAATGACGTGTTTCGTTGATTTTTTTTGTAATAGGTTCAGGAGCCTTTCATTTTTTTTAAAGAATCTCTAGCCAACAACTAGCTCCGTCATTCCAGAATTTCATGAGGTACGAATGAAATATCTGGAATCCCCCGGCCTAGGCATGCTCTTGGCATAGCGCATTTATAGAAGTTTGCTTACATTGGTATTGTTAAGTTATAGCTAAACATAGTATTGAAAAATAGTACTCGAGCTGAAAGCTCGCGCCAATGGGGGCAATGCTTGTGTTTGTAGAAAACATTTTTCTTCAAAAGGGTTCTTGGCTTGCAGGGTGCCAATAGCTGGGAGATCCCAAATAAATTTT
>JBGTDF010000282.1:0-6082 GCA_041748455.1 Planktosalinus sp. | reverse complement strand
ATAATAGGATTTTAATAACGGGGAAACCGCTTTATACCATCTCTCTAAAACTCCTCTTTTTCTTGGATCAGCGGGATCAAAATTAATCCCGGACTTTGCGCCGCCAATAGAAGGGCCTGAAACCGTAAATTTAACTTCCATGGTTTTGGCAAGGGAAAGCACCTCATTTCTATCCAGACCTACACGCATTCTTGTTCCTCCACCTGCAGCACCTCCACGCAGGGAGTTAATGACTGTCCATCCTTCAGCCTCTGTTTCAGGGTCGTTCCAGTGGAAAACAATTTCAGGTTCTTTCTCTTCGTATTTTTTAAGTAAGTCTTTCATTTATTGGGTTTAAAAATAATGCCGCAAAGATAACAAACTTAAACAGGGGTGAATGTGTTTTTTATGTATTTTTTGGATGATAAATAACTCCCGAAGAATGGTCTTGACTTGCCCCTGTAACACTTGCGAGACAATTAACTTCGCCCCTTAATTTGAGCACGCCCAATAATCCAAAAATTAGCGCTTCCTTATATTCTATAATTTCTTTTTCAGGGATAATTATATTCAGGTTTTTGTGGAATTTCAACCGTTGCAATAAATATAAATTATAAGCCCCGCCGCCGGTTATTAAAATCGAAGAACCTTCCATAAAGTTTACTGCTAATTGCATGGCACAATGTTCGGTAAATGTATGCAACAAATCCTCGGGAGGGTGTTTTTCAGCATTCATTAAAGGGAAAATATTTTGGATTACCCATTCTAATCCAAGGGATTTTGGTGGTGGGTTTTGGTAATAAGATAAACCATTAAGCTGTTCCAAAACCTGGTTTACTAATTTTCCTGATGCAGCAATTTTACCTTCATCATCGTACGCAAGCCCCAACCTTTCGGCCAAAGAATTAAGGACAATATTTATCGGGCAAATATCATAGGCAATCCGTATATTATTTTGCAAAGTAGACACGTTTGCAAATCCGCCAAGGTTTAAACAATAATCATAGGTATCAAAAAGCAGTGCATCACCTATGGGAACCAATGGAGCTCCCTGACCTCCCAAGGATACATCTTGTTTTCGGAAATCACATACTACCTGCTCACCAATCAAATCAGCAATTTCTGGCATATTCCCTATTTGCAAGGTAATCCCATCCTGTGGCCTGTGCAAAATGGTATGTCCATGAGAGCAAACAGCATCGAGGCCCTGGATTGTATATTTTTTAATAAAAGACCTTACTACTTTCGCAAGATAGGCAGTATATTCACTGTCCAATTCATATAATTCTTCCGAAGAAAGGTGTATTCCCTTTTGCAATCGTTCTTTCCAATCCTCTAAATAGGCAATAGTCTCAAAATGGTGGATTTCAAAACGCCAATTTTCTTCTTTGTAAAAACTTACACATACCAAATCTATTCCGTCAAGGGATGTGCCTGACATCACCCCAACAACTTTATAATTACTTTTTAGACTATTCATGAATTGGATATACAAATTTCACACAAAAAAGATTGACTATGGAAAACCGGCAACAAGAATATGTAGGCTACAAATAAAAATTACCCAAGATTCCTTTCCTTCCAAAATTACCAACTATAATTGAATATTTACTATTTTAAAAGTATCTTTGTACCCATTATTTTAGAAATACCTTAAGCACTTTACTACTATGGATTTTAATCTTTCCGAAGAGCACATTATGATTCGCGATGCTGCTCGTGACTTTGCAAAAACAGAATTACTTCCCGGCGTTATTGAACGCGACAACCTACAAAAATTTCCGGCAGAACAAATTAAAAAAATGGGGGAACTGGGTTTTATGGGAATGATGGTGCCTGAGGAATACGGCGGCGGCGGAATGGATACCATGGCCTATGTTTTAGCAATGGAAGAAATTTCCAAAGTAGATGCATCGGCTTCTGTGGTCATGTCTGTCAACAATTCTTTAGTGTGTTATGGAATTCACGCCTATGGCAATGAAGAACAAAAACAAAAATATTTAAAACCCCTTGCTTCCGGACAAAAATTGGGCGCGTTTTGCCTTTCAGAACCGGAAGCAGGAAGTGATGCCACTTCGCAGAAAACCACTGCCATAGAAAATGGCGACCATTACATCCTTAACGGGACCAAAAACTGGATCACCAATGGCGGCACTGCAGATTATTATTTGGTAATCGCTCAAACTGACAAAGAGAAAAAACACCGTGGCATCAATGCTTTTATCGTTGAAAAAGGCTGGGACGGTTTTGAAATAGGACCAAAAGAAGACAAACTGGGCATTCGCGGAAGTGACACCCATTCCTTAATATTTAATGATGTAAAAGTGCCTAAAGAAAACCGAATAGGTGAAGACGGATTCGGATTCAAATTTGCAATGAAAACCCTTGCCGGCGGCCGTATAGGAATCGCTGCCCAAGCATTGGGAATCGCAGCCGGCGCTTACGATCTTGCCAGGGAATATTCTAAAGTGCGCAAAGCATTTGGAACTGAAATCTGTAACCACCAGGCCATCGCTTTTAAATTAGCAGATATGAAGGTGGAAATTGAGTGTGCACGTCACCTCGTGATGAAAGCTGCATGGGACAAAGACAATGGTAATGATTATGACCTTAGCGGTGCAATGGCAAAATTAAAAGCTTCTGAAGTGGCAATGAATGTTGCCGTGGAAGCGGTTCAGGTACACGGTGGCAATGGCTATGTAAAAGAATACCACGTAGAAAGATTTATGCGCGATGCTAAAATCACCCAGATTTATGAAGGAACAAGTGAGATTCAGAAAATCGTGATTTCCCGTGCGCTTTTAAAAGATTAGATATAAAATTCCAACTTACAAGCACCAAATCGTAGACAAATTACAAATTACAAGCACCAAATTCCAAGTTTTAGTTTTGGAATTTGGTGCTTTTTATTTGGTGCTTATTAGGATACTACATAAAGAAATTCCAGACCAACCCAAAGCGGATTTTCCAATCCCTGTATGGATATCCAGGTGCTGAAAAATAATTTTTCTCGGTAAACATGGAGTTGATATGCTCAAGCTTAAAGTATATGCGGGTTTGGCTTACTTTTGCATTGACAAAGAAATCCACCATCGGGAAGTTGCCAAACTGCTGCTCATTCTGCACATAAAATTCTGCCAGAACAGGGTCATAGGCATCCATATAGAACTCTGTAAAATACTTAGCGGTGACACCGGTTTGCAAAAACAAGGCACGCTTAAATAAGTGATCAGAAAAATAAAGACTGCTTCTGCCTAATAATTCAGGCACATTAAAAACCTGCGCTCCGCTTAACACTTGTTGATAGGTCAGCGTATTGTTCCACGCAAATTTACCGTAAGACAATTCCCTGTTCACTTGTACTTTTAAGTAATTTATTCTTTCGTTATGCTGAAAGGGAGTTGTCGTTGTATTAATTGCGTCTCGTGAAAAATAAGTGTAATCCTCAATGCCGGTATAACTTACGGTCGCATTTAGTAGTTTATTGGATTCCAGATCAAACTGCAGATGCTGGGTTTTTACATTTTTAAAGGAGTTTATCCAGTTATAATTAATGTAATCACTTTGGTAAAGTAAAAAATTATAATTGGGCGCCACCGAATTGATATGCACAGTAGCCTTTGCCATGTTGTCTTCGTCCAAGCGATAAGAAGCAGTACCTAAAATATAGTTGCCTTCAAAATCACCGGCAAAATTAATGGCAGCTTTTCCAAACAACTCAAAACCCCGATATTCTTTTTGGTATTCTGCACCGGCTTCTAAAAGTGTTCCTTGAATTCTGTTTGGAATTCTCCCATCATCCAGAATCAATACAGAATCGTAACCGTAATTAAAATCAGTAAAACCAACAAAAGCCCTCAACCTTCCAAAAATATTGTTGTTGAAATCTGCGTATGCCTGCGCATTAAAATCTTCTAAAGTTACCTTATCATTGATATCTGCAATGGCGTAAGAAGGACCAAATTCAGCAAATGGCGTTGTCTGGGTATATTGATAAAATTTATCTTCAAATTGGGTGATGTTTCCCAGTTTTAACGTAGTATAGGAAGTGGAATCCCGTAGATTTATAAACGCGTAATCGTGTTCCAGGTAAAAACGTTTTCCTTCCAGCACATTTTCAGCATCTTCAAATTGAACTTCGAGACGTCCCCGATCCCTAAAATCAGGGTCATCACCAGTAAAAAGGGGTATAAATGCAGGTTTCAATCCACCGTTTTCCTGATTGAGTAAATCCTGAAAAACCACGTGAACCCTTACATTATACCGTTTATTGACAGTTTGGTAATTACTGGTAAACCTGAAGTTTCCCGAGCTGGTAAGCATATTTTGATAATTTCCCAAAGACCGTACACCTTTATAAGCTATCGAAAAATTAAACCGTTCTGAAGGATTAATAGTAAAAAACGCATCCAATTGCTGCCCTTGTTCAAATGCGGTTTTGAAATATAATTCGGTCAGTGGTGTAGGAACGTGGTAGTAGTTAATATCTTCCACTTCCATAAAATTAAAATGGCGTCCTCTTGCGCCAAAAAGCGGCTTTAACCTTACATTATTAAAGTCATAAGCAAGGGTATTGTAAGCCGGTCCTAAGTTTGAAAAAGGCATCAATTCATAATCATCCCTTCTGAGGTAATTGAATTTATAGTCTTTGGCAATAGTTAGTGTTGTATCCACATACATTGTATCCCTTTCGTAAGAAATTATTTTATAATCTGTTATGGGCGGTTTTCCCCCTTCTAATTCTACATTGATATCCCGGGTGTTTGGAGGCAAATTATCCCCCACATTAATAGGGGTGTCCTTTACCTCCCTTATGGGTCTGTCTTGGGAAAATGCCATTGTCCAACTAAAAAGAAGCAGTAAAATAGCAAATAGTTTTTTCATAAGGTTTACTTGGAAAAATGCAATATGCACTTACAAAAGTTAGTTGTAAATACTGTAAACAAATTTTAATGCGTAAAGTTATTTATTTTAACGCAAAATGGTACTTTTAATTTTTAGAATGTTAGAATTAAAACTAAATACCCATTTATTGGAATGCGGAACTGACGAAGCCGGAAGAGGCTGCCTAGCGGGACCGGTAACTGCCGCCGCGGTATTGTTGCCTGACAGTTTTGCAAATCTAATTCTTAACGACAGCAAAAAACTTTCTTTATTAAAACGAAATTTCTTAAAATCCCTTCTGGAAAATGAGGCAATTTGCTTTAGTGTAACCCATGTTTTTATGGAAGAAATTGACAAAATAAACATTCTAAATGCTTCCATAGAAGCAATGCACAGATGCGTAGCCAAGTTAGAAACACGTCCCGAATTTATTTTAGTGGACGGCAACAGATTCAAAATTTATGAAGGAATTCCACACCAATGCATTGTAAAAGGAGATGCTAAATATCTCCATATTGCAGCGGCATCTGTCCTCGCAAAAACCTATCGCGATGCTTTTATGGAACAAATTCACGAGGAATTCCCAATGTACAACTGGAAACAAAATAAAGGCTATCCCACTCAGGAGCATAGGGAAGCAATACGGGAATATGGTATTACAAAATACCACCGAAAAAGCTTTAGGTTGCTTCCTGAGCAACTGGAAATCGATTTCTTAAAACACTCTTGATTTCACGTTGTATGCATTGCGAAAATTTTTCTGGTAAATTCCCACTTCTAATTTCTAATATTTATCTTTGTTGCAAACCTTACTATTGATGAAGAAATTCCTCTTATTACTACTCTTTTCCGTTTTAATTTCTTGTTCTTCTGATAAAGAAAAAGTGGGTAACCTTATCGATTTTATTCCTGAAAATGCAGCTTTGATTGTGAGGAGTAATAGTATAAAAACCCTCGAAACCGATTTAAAAAACAGCACTTTTTTAAATAATTTTTCAAAGACATCTCTCTATTCTTATCTGACGAACGATATTTTGCATACGCGTTATTTGAATCCCATTTCAGAAGTTTTAATTGCTTTTGGCAAGGAAAACGACAGTAATTTCAACTATACATTTATTACCAGGCAACATCCTGAATTATTCTTGCTGGATTCTTTAAAGGACAAAAAAATAGAAACCTTGACCTATGACGATTTTTCCATACAAAAAGTTACCAG
>JBGTDF010000281.1:0-3891 GCA_041748455.1 Planktosalinus sp. | reverse complement strand
AATGCGCATATTGAACCCCGGATAATCAATGAAAATAAGGACATCAGGTTTATACTTCTCAATGTCCTTTTTGCAGAGTTTGATGTTTTTTAAGATAGTAGATAAATTTAAAACTACTTCCAGAAAACCCATAAAAGCAAGATCCCGATAGTGTTTTACCATCGTTCCCCCTTGGGCTTCCATAAGCTCACCGCCCCAAAACCGAAAGTCTGCTGTAGCATCGACCACTTTGAGTTCTTTCATCAAATTGGCGGCGTGTAAATCGCCCGAAGCTTCTCCTGCTATGATGTAATATTTCATTTTCCAATTTCCGCGAAAGCGAAAATCCCATAATTTAAATGAATAAACTTTTTTCTTTCTAATCTAAAACTTGCTTATCAAAATAATAATTGCTGCAACAATAGTAGCTAATACCACCCCTCTCGCACGGTATAATTGTCCTTTTTTCAATAACAGGAAAAAAGCAATAAGATTTAAAATAGCTCCCAGCGCAATGAGGTTACCTATAGCGTCATTTTCCCTTGCCATTTGAATGCTCAGTTCAAAATCATAGTCCAGGAAAAAGAAAATATACAGATAGATACCCGTTAAATTAGCGGCAACTCCTATTAAAAAACCTATTAATAACTCTTTTTTCAAAACTTAATTTTTATGGATTTAAATATTCCAATCATTGATAAACTTAATTGCATGGTGCGCAGTTAAATCATATTGAACGGGCACTATGGAAATGTATCCGTTTGCCAAGGCAGCTTCATCTGTATCTTCCCCTTTGTCTTCATTTACAAATTCGCCTGTCAACCAGTAATAATCACGTCCTTGCGGATTGGTGCGTTTGTCAAATGTTTCTTCCCAGTGGGCATTTGCTTGTCTGCATACTTTTATGCCCTTTATTTTGTCTTGGGTGAGTTTAGGAATATTGACATTTAAAATAACACCTTTGGGCAGGCCGTTTTTTAAGGTCTCCAGAGTTATTTTTTTAATATGGGATCGGGAAGATTCAAAATCAGCATCCCATGCATAATCCAGTAAGGAAAAGCCTATTGCGGGGATCCCTTCCATGCCTGCTTCCACAGCGGCACTCATCGTCCCTGAGTATATAACGTTAATGGAAGAGTTAGAACCGTGATTAATCCCCGAGACACATAAATCCGGTTTTTGTTTTAAAATTTCGTGGACCGCAAGTTTCACACAATCTACAGGGGTTCCTGAACAACTGTACTCTTCTTGTACATCATCATCGATATTTATTTTATTGATATAAAGTGTATTGTTGATTGTAATTGCGTGGCCCATGGCAGATTGCGGTTTGTCAGGAGCAACAACCACCACTTTTCCAATATCTTTCATTATTGCAATTAACATTCGTATTCCGGGAGCTGAAATACCGTCATCATTAGTCACTAGTATTAGCGGCTTTTTCTTAGTCATAGTACTGGCTTATTTTATCGCTAAAATACATAATTTATACCCTAATATATAATTTAAGTACCTCTCTTTGGTGTTCTATTTATTACTTTTAAAAATCCTAGTTTTTAAGTTAAGAATTGAAGACTCGATTTTATATATTGCGTTATTAAAAATAGAAAAAAGTGTTTAACAAAAAATTAGTACCCATAAACTTTTATGGCACGGTTTTTTGTATAATTTAGTAACCTAAATAAGTATGTGTATGCCATTTATGAAAAAGAATTTTAAAGTATTACTGCTGGCTGTTTTTGTAGCCGCAGCTTCTTGTAGCTTTACTACCAAAAGCTTTGATGATCCCGATAAAGACAAAATGCTCATTGACCTTATTACCTATGTGTTAGAGAAGACACATTTTGCGAATAAGGATTTTAATGATGAATTTTCAGCATCTGTCTATTCCAAATTTATTAACGATGTAGATCCGTTGAAAAGATACTTTCTGGAATCAGATATTAAAGAATTTAACAAATATGAGTTTCAAATTGACGACCAATTAAAAAGTAAAGATTTATCTTTTTTTGATTTGGTGTTCAATCGTTTAGGGCAACGTATGGACGATGCAAAAAAAATGTATGCAGAGATTCTAAAAACACCATTTGATTATAGTGTGGAGGAATCCATAAATGTAGATTATGAAAATTTACCTTATGCTGCAAACAAAAAGGAATTAGAGCTTCGATGGAAACAACAACTTAAGTTTTCAGCTATCTCTACTTACTATGATTTACAGGAAGAGCAACGTCTGGGCAGGGAAGCAAAAGATAAGTCTGCAGATGAAGAGGATAAAAAAATATCTTTTTCCGAAGCGATAGAAAATGAAAAACCCGTTGTTACAGATTTTAAGCCAAAAACCGATAAGGAAATTGAAATTGAAGCCAGGGAATCCACTCTCGCCTCACTGGATGAATATTTTGATTTTATGGATGACCTTGAAAGAAGGGATTATTTTTCCATCTATATCAACTCCATTGTAGAACAATTTGATCCGCATACCAACTATCTTGCCCCACAAGACAAAGATCGTTTTGATGTTGCAATGTCTGGAAAGCTGGAAGGTATCGGCGCTCGTTTACAAAAGCAAAGAGACAATGTAAAAGTTGTCGAAGTAATTAGCGGCGGTCCGGCCTGGAGAGGGGAAGACCTTGAAGTAGGGGATCTTATAACAAGGGTTAAACAACAAGATGAAGCAGAATCTGTAAGCATAGGCGGCATGCGACTGGATGATGCAGTAAACCTTATAAAAGGTCCAAAAGGCTCTGAAGTAACCCTAACAGTTAAAAAAGTTGACGGTACCTTAAAAGATATTAAAATAATAAGGGATGTTGTAGAAATTGAAGAAACCTATGCTAAATCTGCTTTGGTTAAAAACAATGATAAATCTTTTGGTTTGATTGAATTGCCAAGATTTTACTTTGATATGGAAAACTACAAAAGCAGAAACGCTGCAAGTGATATCAAACAGGAAATCATTCGCTTGAAAGAAGAAGGAATGGAAGGTCTTGTATTGGATCTGAGGAATAATGGTGGGGGATCTTTGAAAACCGCTATCGATATCGCCGGGTTATTCATTAAAAGCGGACCAATTGTTCAGGTTGCAAGCAGCGATGGAAAAACCGAAGTTTTGGAAGACAAAGATAAAAGTATTGAATGGGATGGTCCATTAGTGATTTTGGTCAATGAAATTTCTGCTTCTGCTTCTGAAATATTAGCAGCTGCAATGCAGGATTACAACAGGGCAATTGTAATAGGAAGCAAACAAACCTATGGAAAAGGAACCGTGCAAAACATGATCGATCTTAACCGATGGATGCGTAATAATGAACACGGTGACCTGGGAGCAATTAAAGTAACCACTCAAAAATTCTACCGTGTCAACGGTGGTTCTACGCAGTTAGAAGGCGTTAAAAGTGATGTGGTAGTCCCTGACCGTTATAGCTTTATTGATGTAGGGGAGCGTGATTACAAAAACCCGTTGCCATATGACAAAATTGCCCCTGCAAAATATCAGGTTTGGGATGGATTCAGTGATTTTGAAGAAGCCATAAATAACAGTAAAGAGAGAATGGCGGCAAGTGAACAATTAAAACTTATTGAGAACAATGCCAGATGGATTAAGGAACGCAGGGATAATAATACCGTTTCATTAAATTATGATCAATATCTTGTCGAAATTGAAAAAAATAAAGAAAGAGCAAAAGAATTTGAGGCTATTTCTGAATATCAGACAGGTTTAATTTACAGCTCACTTCCTTATGAAAAGGCGCTTAAAGAGGCTGACGCTTCCTTAATGGAAAAAAGAAGCAGATGGCATAAGGCACTCAGCCAGGATGTCTATGTAGAAGAAGCGATTCATATTTTAGAGGATATTAAATCCATTGAATTAAAAAATCGTAAAGTTGCCAATTTAAAAGACTAAATTGC
>JBGTDF010000280.1:0-3609 GCA_041748455.1 Planktosalinus sp. | reverse complement strand
GATGTAAATACTACAGTTGCCGGAAGAAATAAAAACAGACGAATCGAATTCATAATCGAGTAAATTTTTGGAAAACATATTATACATAAAAAATTGGGATGGAATACTTGAACTATTCATTATTCTTTTTGTGGCTTTTCTGATTGGTTATGTCTTTGGAAGCAGAAAAAAGAAAATTATTATTGAGAAAAAAGTTCGTCCACAGGAACTCCAAGATATTGAAACCATCTTTACCGAAATAAAACCCGAAATCCTTAAAATAATAGAAAACCACAAAAATGCTACTGCTGAAACTACAATCGAAGTTCCAAGAGCAGTTCAAGTGGAGGGATTGAATTTTGACAGCATTGGACGCGCTCAGGAAAGCGATAAGGATGATTTAACGCTAATTACAGGTATTGGTCCATTCGTTGAAGAAAAACTCAACAAAATAGGCATTTATACCTATAAGCAAATTAGCAATTTAAAAAAGCAGGATATAGAAACCATTACCCGCTTAATTGATTATTTCCCCGGAAGAATGGAAAGGGACGATTGGGTAGGTCAGGCCAAGAATTTAATTTAACAAAAAAGACCTTCTTTGCAGAAGGTCTTTTTTATATATAAATAAGTTTACGTTTAGTTGTTCCCTAAAATTAAAGGCATTCCATCGCCGCCACCTATAACTACCACTTTGGCATTAGGTGATTTTGACAATTCCAGAGTTGCCTGAATTCCTTTTTCCTGAAGGATTTTATCTGTTAACGAAGCACTAAGGATTTGGTTTGCCCGTGCCTTACCTTCTGCGTCAATACGCTGTCTTTCTGCCTCCTGTTCTGCTTTGGTAAGTCTGAACTCATATTCCAAAGACTCCTGTTCCTGACCTAATTTTCTTTCAATTGCAGCTTTAATTGTTTCCGGAAGTGAAACATCACGAACCAAAACTTCATTTAACTGTACAAATTGACCTTCCAATAATTTATTGGTTTCTGCATAGATTTCGGTTTGAATTGCATCCCTTTTGCTGGAATATAATTGTTCAGGTGTATATCTTCCCACAACACTTCTTGCTGCAGATCGTATCGCAGGTTGTAAAACCCTTTGCACATACATTTCCCCTTTTTGTTGGTGTAAGTTACCAAGATCAGCTATCGAGGGCTGAAACCAAATGGATGCATCAATGCGAATGTCAAGTCCATTAGAGGATAATGCCTGAATTTTTTCAGATAATTCTTGTTGTCTTACTTCATAAACCACAACGCTATTCCAGGGAGCAACAATGTGAAATCCTTCTCCTAACGCAGGTTTATCAGTAACCACACCGTCCTTGAATGGTGCATAAAGTACTCCGGCAGATCCTGCACCAATGGTGACAATGGATTTGGAAAGTATAATGATTAGAATAATGACGCCAATTATTAAGGGCAAGCCAATTTTAGGTAATTTTTCCATATTTTTTATTTAAATGTGTGTGAGTATAATTATATAAGACCGTTATATTTTCGGATGAACCATTCTATTGCCAATACAATTACAAGAATGAACAGAAGATATTTCCATTCCAGCAAAGGTACGATTTTTTGTTCACTTTTCTGTATAGAAGCGAACCTAGTATCTGCTATTAAATCAGAAATAAGAGTATTGGTGTTTTCTAAAAAATAGAGCTTCCCTAGTGTAGCATCTGCAACTCTTTGTAGTTTGGCAACATCGGCATTTAAAAATTGATTTTCCACATTAAAGTCAATAATACTGAAGCTTCCGGAAGCCGATATAGCCTCACCCTGTACTGTAACTGTATATGTATAATCCCCGGCAGGTAAACTGTTTAAATTAACCTCATAATAGTTGTTTTTTAAAAGTAACGGAAAATTATTTTGAACTTCAGTCTCTTTATTTTTAACTTGAATTGTCAAAGATGCACTATTGTTAAAAACATAGTTGTTATCAAAGAATTGAGCAGTTATGGACACATCAGAACTTTGGTAATAAAAAGACTCTGCATTTACTTGCAGCCTATTTTTTCGTTTGTTGGATGCCAAATATTGAATTAAACTTCCCGTGAAATTATCAAAAGCCTGAAAGTTGTTTTCTTTTAAATAGGAATTTGCCCGCCATTTCCAGATTCCTTCCCCATCCAGTATGGCATGACGTGTAGTTCCATCTTCAAAGGTTGCCAATAGTGGGTTTTCTGTATTAATGCTCATAATGCGTTGCTCCAGCAACACATCGTGTGGCACCGATATTTGCAAATCCCCTAAGGAACTCCGCAATGGCGGAAATCTGGAAAACCCTATATCTTGAGCAGCAAATGCCCCATAACTGGAATTTAGTTCCCCTTGTATATCCTCTTCCTGAAAACTATTTTTTGTGAATAATTTCTGATTACGGTTTAAAAAATTCCAATCGGTTTGAATACCGGTTATCGTAAAGGTATTAATCCCTAAATCTGTGATTCTATCCATCAGCGGTTTAAAATTGGGATTGGGTTGGTACAAAATAACCAATTGAAAGTCATCCAGTATTGCAAGTGATTCCGAAGGTTTTTTTACCGAAACCTTTCGTTGTTCATTACTGGAAATAGATTTGTCCAATGCTCCAAGATCAGGATGTACAATATTACTTACAATTAGAACATTTGTAGCTTCATCAATTACTTCGACAGCAAACTTTTTAATATTATTGATTTTGTTTTTTTCGTTTTCTATGGGTTTGATTTCTGCTGTGTATTGCCTTACACCTACCTGATTTGCCGGAAGTGTGACAGATATGACCTTTGAATTATCCTCAGGGGTGAAAGAAATGGTTTGCTGATGTAAAATAGTATTTCCGGACTGTATCACGAAATTTGTATTTACAGAACCATCACCTGTATAATCCACAAAAACCTCTACAGGAAATTCATTTTTTAAATAGGCATAACGATTTACATTTAACTGGGATATGCGAAGGTCTGTATAACGAACAGTATCTCCTACCACTAAAGAAAAAATGGGTTGTTTGTATGTGTTTGCGGTAAATTCAAAGTCAGGACCTATGGTTTGGTTACCATCTGTGATAAGTATTGTAGGTGCTACTTCATTTTTATGAATTTCTTGTAAAGAGTTTAAAGCACTTGCGATATTGGTTTGACTTTCGGAAAAAGTAAGGGAGTCCAGCCGATTTAAATTATTGCCAAAAGCATAAAATTGAAGATTAAATCGGGAATTTAATTCCGTATTATTTCTTAACTCTTCAAGTAAATCATTCACAGCAATATTCTTTTCTAAATAATTAACAGACTGCGTATTATCAATTGCTATTGCAAGTGTAGGTTTTGCAGTATTATAGATGGTGTTTTTTAACTTTGGATTAATTAAAAGCAACAATAATATAAAAATACTCAGGAACCGCAAAGCTCCAAAAATCCAACGAAACCTGATGGTGTGTTTTGACTTATAGCCATACATAAAAAAAGCTAAAGCCACAGCGATTACTGCGGCCAAAACTATATAAAATATTGTATTTTCAGGCATTTATACTATTTTCTGTAAGTCCGATTTAAGTTAACATTCCACCGTCAACATTTAATACCTGGCCAGTAACATAAGCAGATAGATCGCTCGCTAAGAATACACAGGCATTGGCAATATC
>JBGTDF010000279.1:0-2233 GCA_041748455.1 Planktosalinus sp. | reverse complement strand
CCGGCTTCCTGCATATGGTACCCTGAAATGGATATGGAATTGAACCTGGGCATATTTTTAGAAGTATATTCAAATATATCAGAAACGATACGCATAGAGGGTGTTGGCGGATATATGTAGGTATTCCGAACCATAAATTCTTTCAGAATATCATTCTGAATGGTTCCCATCAAAGCTTGGGTGGAGACACCTTGTTCTTCGGCAGCGACAATATAAAATGCCATAATGGGCAGTACAGCGCCATTCATTGTCATAGAAACACTCATTTTATCGAGCGGAATCTGATCAAACAAAATTTTCATGTCTTCTACCGAATCAATTGCAACCCCAGCTTTCCCTACATCGCCCTGCACACGCTCGTGGTCACTGTCATAACCGCGATGTGTTGCTAAATCAAAAGCAACCGAAAGTCCTTTTTGCCCTGCGGCAAGGTTTCTTCGATAGAAAGCATTGCTGTCTTCGGCGGTGGAAAATCCGGCATATTGACGGATGGTCCAGGGCTTTTGCACATACATAGTGCTGTATGGTCCACGAAGATAGGGTGCTATGCCGGCAATGAAATTAAGGTGTTTTAAACCGGCATTATCTGCTTTTGTATAGGTTTTTTTTATGGAAATGCCTTCAGCTGTTTCCAGACTTTGATTTGAAGATGGGTGTTGGATTTTAGCATCCTGAATTTTAATATGTTGTATGTTTTTTCTGGACATTTCAATTAAGGATTTACTTTGTTGGATACTTGACAGGATTTTTACTTGTATGAAAACACGATACAATTTTTACTAAGTATTGCTTTTCGTTTAAGTCGAAAAACAAAATAAATGGGAATCGCTTCAACGGGAATCCTCTAAAATCCAGGTAACGTTTTTGATAATATGGGTTTTTAGAAAGAGTATTATAAGCTGTTGTCAAATCTTCAATGAATTTTGCAGGAATTGATTTGTTTATTTCTGAATAGTAAGCAATCGCTTCATCAATTTCCCTTTGCGCTTGTAAAAGTACCAGTACTTTAAAGCCCATATTTCTTTTTTAAAAAATCGATGGATTGTTCTGCAGAAATATAATGATCATCAGGCTCTGATAAACGTTTCTCAAGAATTTCCTTTTGTTCCTCTGTCAAGGCAAACACAGTATTGCCTTTTAAAACAATAACTTCAACATCTCCTTCTGAAAAATTATCAGGGAGCGTTATCGTAATTGTATTGTCAATTACCTTTACAATTTTTCTAAAGGCTTCCATAGATGTGTTTGTTTTATCAAAGATAGTAAATCTCTTATTATATTTCTGCTTGTAATCGTTCTTGCTCCACAGTTTCTGCAAGTCGCTTTTCCAGTAACGGCTCAAGCAATGTTTTGCGTATTTTGGTTTTCATGAAAGGGTAGAGTTCCAACTCGTTTTTCATCCTGTCGTTTTTATTTGGGTGTTTGTTGGTACCCAATAAAATCTTTTTACCCTGATCAAAAGCTTCCTGTTCTTTCATGGCACTTTCCTTAATTTTTTTCTGAATAGTGCCTTCTTTCAGCTGTTTTAAAAAACCTCCTGAAGCTTCAATTTCTTTAAAAAGCACCAAAGCTTTTTCGGCCATGTGATTGGTAATCTGCTCTATAAAATAAGAACCATCTGCCGGATTGCTCACCAGGTTCAGATAACTTTCTTTTTTAAGGATCAGGAGTTGATTTCGGGAAATGCGTTCGCCAAAATCATTGCTTTTATGGTATAGTGCATCATAAGGTAAATTGCAGACGGTATCTGCACTTCCCAGCACAGCGCTCATGCATTCGGTGGTGGTGCGAAGCATATTCACATTATAATCATAAATGGTTTTGTTCCGTTTGGATGGGGATACAAAAAGGTGGCAGTTTTCGCGAAAGCCATATTCTTTAGCAAGTGCTGCGTATAATTTTCGCATTGCCCGAAGTTTTGCAATTTCAAAAAAGTAATTGGACCCAACAGCAAACTGAAATGTGAATGCGAGGTTTTCTCCTGTTTTGTTAGTGTGCAAGTGATTTAGGTATTCGTTGACATGTGCCAAAGCATACGCCAGTTGCTGTACCATCGTGGCTCCTGCATTTTGGTAAATGGAGGCATCCACACTTAGAATAGCTTCAGTTGAGGAAGTGTTCTTAATAATTTCTTCGAGAATTTGATGGTCTTGCTTTAAATTGTAAAACCAGTTTCCTTCTTTCGCAAGATGGCTTATGATATCTATGTTCAGAAAATAAGTGGCCCCGGTAT
>JBGTDF010000278.1:0-2522 GCA_041748455.1 Planktosalinus sp. | reverse complement strand
AGAATGTGGATAGTTATTTATGGTATGGCGGCGGACTCAAAAAAGATTTTGAAAAAGCAAGCGAGATGCAACAAGCTACAGCAACTAATTTTGCGGGATTATTAGTGCTTGTAGCAGAGGCACAACCTAAAATGCGTATTCGTTTTTCTACTTCCAATCCACAGGATATGAAAATGGATGTGATAGAAACCATTGCTAAATATCAAAACATTTGCAACTATATACACTTGCCGGTGCAAAGCGGTAGTACCCGTATTTTAAAGGAAATGAACCGTCAGCATACCCGTGAGGAATATATGGAACTGATAGACAA
Source organism: Planktosalinus sp. (assembly GCA_041748455.1). Classification (GTDB taxonomy): domain Bacteria; phylum Bacteroidota; class Bacteroidia; order Flavobacteriales; family Flavobacteriaceae; genus Planktosalinus. The sequence continues at coordinate 2,209 of JBGTDF010000278.1, read as the reverse complement.
CATTCGCAAGCTCATTCCTGATTGTTCTATTTCCCAGGATATGATAACCGGTTTTCCCACAGAAACAGAAGAGGATCATCAGGACACTTTGAGCCTGATGGAATATGTAAAATATGATTTCGGGTTTATGTTTATGTATTCTGAAAGACCCGGAACCATGGCTGCCAGAAAAATGGTTGATGACATCCCCGAAGAAATCAAAAAAAGACGTTTACAGGAAATTGTAAACGTTCAACAAAAGCACAGTGCTTACCGCACACAACAATTTGTAGGGAAAACAGTGGAAGTTTTAATTGAACGACCTTCCAAAAAAAACCAGAACGAATGGAGCGGCAGGACACAACAAAACACGGTAGCTGTTTTTCCGAAAGAACATTATAATGTGGGCGATTTTGTTATGGTAGAAATAACAAACTGTACCTCGGCTACACTTTTGGGGAAAGCGATTGGTTTTAGTGAAAATAACTAATTTTAAATTTAAGCCCCTCCTTTGGAGGGTTTGGGGAGGCCTATGGAATCTGTACAAGCAATAAAACAACGATTTGGTATTATTGGGAATGACCCAAAACTTAATCGCGCCATTGAAAAAGCAATTCAGGTTGCTCCTACAGATATTTCGGTTTTAGTAACCGGGGAAAGTGGTGTGGGCAAAGAAAGTATTCCTAAAATCATTCACGCCCTCTCCCACCGCAAACACGGTAAATATATAGCCGTAAACTGTGGTGCGATTCCTGAAGGAACTATAGACAGCGAATTATTCGGTCACGAAAAAGGATCTTTTACAGGAGCAACGCAAACCAGAAGCGGGTATTTTGAAGTAGCAGACGGGGGTACCATATTTCTCGATGAAGTGGGGGAATTACCCTTACCAACACAAGTTAGATTACTTCGGGTTTTGGAAAACGGAGAATTCCTGAAAGTAGGCTCCTCAAAATCCCAAAAGACAGATGTGCGCATTGTTGCTGCCACAAATGTGAATATGGGCGATGCCATCAAAGCAGGGAAATTCAGAGAAGATTTATATTACCGTTTGAGTACTGTAGATATTCCCATTCCGCCATTGCGCGATCGGGAAGAAGATATCCATTTATTGTTTCGAAAATTTGCTGTCGATTTTGCACAGAAATACAAAATGCCCACCATTCGCTTAGACGATCAGGCTGTGGAATTACTTTTGAAATACCGCTGGAGCGGAAACATTCGCCAGTTACGCAACGTGGCAGAACAGATATCCGTATTGGAACAAAACAGGGAAATTAGCGCACAAACCTTGCGTCATTATTTACCCGATTTGGGCAATACACTTCCTGCTGTAATTGGGGGTAGAAAATCAGAAAGTGATTTTGGCAATGAAAGGGAAATTTTATACAAGGTATTGTTTGATATGCAGCGGGATGTAAACGATTTGAAAAAATTAACGCTTGAGCTTTTAAAAACCGGCAGCTCAGAAAAAGTACAAAAAGAACATTCCGGGCTTATTAATAAAATTTATACAGAGGAAGAGGATGATGCCTTTGAAGAACTTTCGGCCATTGTTGAAGAAAATGAAGAAAACAATAATGTAGCAGTTATTGCAATTCCCAACGCACCAACCACTAATGAATCTCAGGATAAATATCATTTTGCCCAGGAAATTCAGGAAGAAGAAACGCTTTCCTTGAAAGATAAAGAACTGGAGCTCATTAAAAAAGCTCTTGAAAAAAATCAGGGCAAACGAAAAGCTGCAGCAGATGAATTAGGTTTGTCTGAACGCACCTTATATAGAAAGATAAAACAATTTGATCTTTAAGAATTTCATGAAAAAAATAAGTATAGTATCCCTCATTACTTTAATGCTTTTCACAACACAAGGTTGTGGATTTTATTCGTTTACAGGGGCGTCCATTGCGCCAAATATACAGACGTTTCAGGTAAACTTTTTCAGGAACAATGCCCCTATTGTTGAGCCGGGCCTGGACAGGGATTTTACGCAGACATTACAAAGCATTATTTTAAATCAAACAAGCCTGGATTTGACTAATCAGAACGGCGATTTAATCTATGAAGGTGAAATAGTGGATTATTACATTGCCCCTATTACAGCAACTGCACAGAACACAGCTGCACAAAACAGATTGACTATCTCTGTGAATTTGCGTTTTTATGATACTAAAAATGACGGAAATGACCTGGAGCAACGCTTTAGCTTTTATTTCGATTATCCGGGGCA
>JBGTDF010000277.1:0-2500 GCA_041748455.1 Planktosalinus sp. | reverse complement strand
TTACTGCTACTCCCGCGCCATTGCCCCGGCTCCCAATTTAAATTCGGGACAGGCTCTAAAGGGTGTGGTGCTAAAGGTTTAGCATACATTTTTTTTATAAGGCATCGGGATGTGGAAAATTTAATGTTTTTGTTTACCTTTCTTGCAGGCACGCCTTGAAATCTTACATTGGAACAGGAAATAATAAATAGTATACTATGAAAACACACCACACCATCATCATAGCAGGAGCAGGCGGCATTGCGGAAGCCGTTGCCCTGATACTCGCCGAGTGGAGTACCGTCACCCCAACTATATTCATTGGCAACAGAACCCTTTCCAAAGCCCGGGATCTGGTGCAATGGGTTACCGCCGGCACCACCCGGGACTGCACTATAAAAGCCTTTCCCCTTTTGGAAGAAGGCCTATCGGAAGAAATGAAAGATGTTTTTAAACAAGGGGATATTCTTGTCGATTGCTTGCCCGGCACCCAGGCGCCAAAGATGGCAGGATTCGCAAAGGAGTATGGCATGCATTACGCAAACCTCACCGAATATGTGGCAGAGACCGATCAAATAAAAGAACTGGCAAAAGATGCCTCTACAGGTTATGTCTTACAGACCGGTCTCGCTCCCGGTTATATCGATGTTTTGGCAAATCACCTGTTTATGGAGTTTTGCAAGGAGTTTCAGGTACCCAAAGTAGATGCCTTAGAGTTCAAAGTGGGTGCGCTTACTAAAAATGCTGTTGCACCTCATTTTTACGGCTTCACCTGGAGCCCTGTGGGTGTGGCTACGGAATATATCAAGGAAGCAGAGGTGATTCGCAATTATAAAAAAACAAACCGCCCTTCCTTATCGGAACGGGAAACCATACTCATCAACGGCAGTCCCTATGAAGCAGACCTGACCTCAGGGGGCGCGGCCGATTTACCCGATGCACTGGCAGGGAAGGTAGCATCCATGGACTATAAAACGTTACGGTTTCCGGGGCATTATGCCTGGGTAGAAGAACAAATAAAAAATATACCGGATACCGATGCACCTGTTGCAGCGTTGCAACGCATTATGGAAACCCAAATCCCGCACGTGGAAGAAGACCAGATTATCCTTTATGCCGCAGTACAGGGTAAAGACGCTGCCGGAACCTTGCGACGACGGGAAATCGAAAAACAAATCCTACCGCAAAAAGTAGGTAAGCATACTTTACGTGCCATTCAAACCACCACGGCCGTTCCTTTAATTCAAGCCGCCCAATTACTGTTGGAATCCAATTTAAAAGGCGTGGTGTTGCAAAGTAACATAGACCCAAAATCTTTTTTAAACGGGAATTTTATTGTTCCTGTGTATGGGAAGGTGTAAACATTTTAGGTTTTAGACTTGCTCCGAAGGCATAGATTTATATACCGAAGGTATGCTTAGAAGAGCGGGGGAAGATTTTCACAGGTATTTAAACCTAAAAAACCATATAGTTTACCCTCCCATAATAGAGGAAAACAGTTTTTAAAAGGATGTCTTTTCCATTCCTTTTATATGGGTTTCAGAAGTGTTTTTAACCACAAAATCCACAACACCAAGTAACAGTTCCTCTTTCGTAATTATATGAACTTTCCATTGGCCTTCTGTAAGGTTGTTTTTATAAGTATATCCACGGTAACCACGCCCACGCCCACCGGTAATTTTAAAGCCAATGTCCTCGGTTATTTCCCACCTCCCGGTTTCGGGATTGTACCATTGCCAACGATGAAAAATGGACTTTTTTATATCTGTTGGTGCAAAAACAGAAGTAAACACATACACACTTTTATCCCCCTGACGATGAAAATTGATGTTATGTGTACGCCAAAATATATACCATTCATTACTCTCGTAAGTAACGATGTATTCGTTATTTTTTCTCTGGACATCATGAGCCACCAACCCGGTGTCCATAGCTAGCGGTACTGGTGGAATAAGATTGAAATAGTAAAAAACATTGATTGCTGTATAGATAGAAAGGATAACAGGGATCAGTTTTTTTAGGCTTATCTCTGCTCTTGTGCTTGGGCTTGATGTGTAAATAAATAGGATGAGTGCGAGCGTACACCCTAAACTTGCAAGTCCGGAAATGATAAAAATAGTGGTATTCATTTCCTTTATCAGCGTAGGAACCATAAAGGTGAAAAAGGTAAAACTTATAAAAAAATAAACACTGAACTGTAGGTATTTATTGGAGATTTTCTTCTTAAGAAATTCGTTTGCAAATAAAAGGATAACCAGCAGTATGAAAAAAACTAAGGTTTTTGACGACAGTGACACACTTCTAAAAAAATAGATGACAAAAGCACTTGAAAGTGCTCCAAAGAAGAACTGTATGGCTAAAGGAAAATATTCGGAATAACGCCCGATAAAAGTGTTTTCCCACTTACCATCATCCGCTAAATTAAACATATAAAGCGTTATCGATAATAAGGTCATATGCGAGCAAAGTACCACCGTATCATAAACACGATCTATTCGCCCTAAAGTCAAGGTGTCAAAAA
>JBGTDF010000276.1:0-1521 GCA_041748455.1 Planktosalinus sp. | reverse complement strand
AAAGCCAATTACAGGAACCTCGTGTTCCACATTACTTGGCAAAGTGGCCATAATATACCCATTGGCATCGATGCTCACATCTTCCATGCCGATTGCTTTTAATTCTTCGGCAAGATTATTGGCAAGGTTCCATTGTTTTTGGGTACTGGGAGTGGTGGTACTGTCCGGATCGCTTTCGGTGTCTATGGTTACATAACTGATAAAGCGGTCTATAAGGCGTTATTTGTCGATCATTTGGAAGGATTGTTTTGGCAAAAATAAGGAAAATGGAATAGAATATTTTGCATATTTCACATTGTTTGTAACAAAATGCAACCTAATTTCTTGTTTAAAATTTACTTTCGGGTTCGTGGTAATTACGCTATTTTTACACGTGTAAAACAGCGCTACCATGTATAAAGCCATAATCAGACCCCTACTTTTTCTTTTTGATCCTGAAAAAGTGCATTATTTCACCTTTAAAAGCATTCGTTTTTTAAATGCTATTGGGTTTGCCGGGCTCTTCCGAAGTATGTATGCCGTTAACGATAAAAGTCTGGAACGAAAAGTATTCGGGCTCACCTTTAAAAACCCGGTTGGTCTTGCCGCGGGCTTTGATAAGAATGCAGTGCTGTATAAAGAATTGTCCAATTTCGGGTTTGGTTTTATAGAAATAGGCACGCTTACGCCAAAAGCCCAGGAAGGCAACCCAAAGAAACGTCTGTTCCGGCTAAAAGAAGATAGTGCCATTATCAATCGTATGGGATTTAATAATGAAGGCGTGGATGCAGCAGTTTTAAGGCTACAACAAAACAAAGGCGTATTGATAGGGGGGAACATAGGTAAAAACAAAGCAACCCCTAATGAAAATGCCATTGATGACTATATTTATTGTTTTGATGCCTTATTTGAAGTGGTGGATTATTTTGTGGTTAATGTATCTTCGCCAAATACCCCAAATTTAAGGGCATTGCAGGATAAGGAACCGCTAACGGAATTATTGCAGACCTTGCAAACCCGAAATACCCGGAAGTCCAATCCAAAACCCATACTTTTAAAAATTGCACCCGACTTGACCAACGAACAATTACTGGATATTATTGATATCGTTGCCACTACACAAATTGCGGGTGTTATTGCAACCAATACTACTATCTCGAGGGAAGGATTAATAGCTGCTGCCAAAGAAGAAATGGGGGGACTCAGCGGAAAACCATTGACAAATAGGGCGACGGAAGTCATTCGGTTTCTTTCAGAAAAAAGCAATAAGGCATTTCCCATCATCGGTGTGGGCGGTATTCATAGTGCCAAAGATGCATTGGAAAAATTGGATGCCGGTGCAAGTTTGGTTCAACTCTACACCGGGTTTATTTATGAAGGACCGGGGCTTGTTAGGGATATCAATAAGGCATTGTTAATTAAAGTACGAAGGTAGAAGGTAGAAGTGTTCAGTGGTCAGTAGCAGTGGTCATTAGCAGTGTTCGGTGTTCAGTGTTCAGTATTCAGTGGTCAGTGTTATGTCCTGATATAGGTTGACAGTTT
>JBGTDF010000275.1:0-2241 GCA_041748455.1 Planktosalinus sp. | reverse complement strand
GGAAGCTGCAAAAACAGTTAAATATGGTAATGTGCCTGAAGAAGAAGCGTGGAAAATGGTCACCATCAATCCGGCTATAATGCTGCGCATAGATGACCGTGTAGGAAGCATCAAAGAAGGGAAAGAGGCAGATGTGGTCCTCTGGAATAACCATCCATTATCCATGTATGCCAAAGCAGAGAAAACCATTATTGATGGTGCAGTCTATTTTGATTTGGAAAGAGACCTGCAACAACGTCAGGCTATCAGGGCAGAGCGAAACAAACTAACTCAAATGATGCTGAATGAAAAAACCGGCGGCGGAAAAACACAAACCCCTACTAAACGGGATACAAGGGATTTCCATTGTGATACAGACCATCTGGAAGAAGAAGGTTTTCACGCACATCACTAAATCAATAATAGTTTCCAAAAGAATTTCCGGTATTTCGGAAAAATTCATCGCTACACAAAAAATATAACAAATGAAAAAAGCATTAAATAATTTACCCTTAATAATCCTGCTCTTTTTGGGCATATATGGTAGTGCACAGCAAACACCTGCCCTACCACAAACGGAAGCAATAACCATTCAGGGAGCCACAGCCCACATTGGTAATGGTAATGTAATAGAAAATTGCACCCTGGTATTTGAAAACGGAAAAATTACCGCTATCGGAAATTCTTCCATCACCCCTAAAGGAACCATAATAAATGCAACAGGCAAGCATGTCTATCCGGGTTTCATTGTTGCAAACAGCACATTAGGACTTGCTGAAATCGATGCGGTAAGAGCAAGTGTCGATGTTAACGAAATAGGAAGTATTATTCCGCATGTGCGAAGTTTGATCGCCTATAATGCCGAAAGTAAAATTGTGGAAAGTATGCGACCTAATGGTGTTCTTATTGCTCAGATAGTTCCGCGAGGCGGAAGAATTACAGGTACCTCATCTGTTGTACAGTTTGATGCATGGAATTGGGAAGATGCTGCAATCAAAATTGATGACGCTATTCATATGAACTGGCCAAACAGCTTCACACGCGGTCGATGGTGGATGGGGGAATCCAGAGCTTACAGTCCTAATAAAAACTATACCGAAGATATTCAAAAAGTAAGAAGTTTTTTAAAAGATGCAGCAGCTTACGGAAAAGGAACTTCTCAAGATAAAAATTTGGTTTTTCAAGCGGTTCAGGGATTATTTAAAGGAGAACAAAAACTGTTTATTAGTGCCAATGGGGAAAAGGAAATTATCGATGCCATAACATTTGCCAAAGAAATGGGCGTAAAAGATATTGTCCTCGTTGGAGGATATGATGCCTACAAAATAACCGAATTTTTAAAACAACACAACGTAGCAGTTTTAGCAGCCCGAACACAGAGTACTCCTAACTCTGACGATGACGACTATGATTTACCATACAAAATGCCAAAAATTCTCGCTGACGCCGGAATACTGGTGGCTCTGGATCCTGATGGAAGTATGGAACGCATGAATACCAGAAACCTACCCTTTTATGCCGGTCAGGTTGTTGGTCAGGGAATGGATAAAGAAGAAGCATTAAAAATGATTACCTCCAATGCGGCTAAGATATTGGGTATTGACAAAGATTACGGCACCCTGGAAGTTGGCAAAAGTGCAACACTATTCATTTCTGAAGGGGATGCACTGGACGTGAGAACAAACAAACTGACAAAAGCATTTATCGATGGAAGGGATATTTCACTGGAAATGCATCATACCACTTTGTATAAGAGGTATTCTGAAAAATACAATGCACAGGAAGGAGAATCATCTATATTTCTAAAAATTTATAAAAAGCTGCCAGGTTTAAACTCGGCAGCTTTTTTTTATTCTACATACGCACTACCTTCTGGTGCTTTAAAAATGGATTTATCCAAGCCGGTTTCGGAAATCTCTATATTCTTGAAAGAAACTGTATTACCCGATTTAAAATTATTATTGGCATCTTTTTTATACCAAACCATTTTTTCCGAAAGAAGAAGTCCTTGTGTCTCGCTCCATAAATCATATTTTATATAATGCCAATCGTTGCTTTTGCCTTTTTCAAAAAAAGTGACTGTATATCCCAGCCACGCCATTTGATTTGTTTCTTTGTCATAGTAAATTATATATTCGTCTTCAGGGGTATCCCCTACATTTCTTCCGAACCCCACATGAATAACACCATAGGTTTTTCTTTCAATCACAGTGTCTTTTCTTACCGTATAAGTAGCACCGGGATCTGAAATTATAAAAGGCA
>JBGTDF010000274.1:0-3439 GCA_041748455.1 Planktosalinus sp. | reverse complement strand
AACTTCGCGCAAAGCCTGATGTAATAAATGCGTTGCTGTATGATTTTTGGAAGTTTTGGCTCTTAAAGTAGTATTTACTTCCGCCTTAAAAACAGCATTTACATCAGCAGGCAATTTTTTAGTGAGATGTAAAATAAGGTTATTTTCTTTTTTAGTATCTAAAATTTCAACTACTACTTCTTCTGTTTGAAAAGCCCCTCCTTTGGAGGGGTTGGGGAGGATTAGGACCCCCTTATCCCCAACTTGTCCGCCACCTTCAGGATAAAAAGGGGTGCTGTCCAAAACTATCTGATACAGTTTTCCGTCTTTTTTAGAGTCCACTTTTCTGTATCGGGTTATGTGAACTTCGTTTTCAGTTTTATCATAGCCCACAAAAGGTTCGCCGGAAGATTCTTTTAGAATGGTCCAGTCGTCTGTGGCAACTTCTGAAGCTGCACGGGACCGGTCTTTTTGCTTTTGAAGTTCTTTATCAAATCCTGCTTCATCGAGAGTATATCCTCTTTCGCTCAAAATAAGGGCCGTTAAGTCAATTGGAAATCCAAAGGTATCATATAACTCAAATGCCTTTTCCCCGGAAACGGTTTTGTCTTTTGCCTGCTTCATTACCTGTTCCAAAAGTTCCAATCCCTGATCCAAGGTCCTTAAAAAAGAGGCTTCTTCTTCTTTAATAACATTAGTAATCAATCCTTTTTGGGATTTGAGTTCAGGAAAGGCCTCCCCCATTTGATTACTTAGGGTTTCTGCCAGTTTGTAAATGAAAGGCTCTTTAGTGTCCAGAAAAGTGAATCCGTAGCGAATCGCGCGGCGAAGGATTCTTCTAATAACATATCCCGCACCGGTATTGCTTGGTAATTGACCGTCTGCAATGGAAAAGGAAACTGCTCGCACATGGTCTGCAATAACGCGTATCGCAATATCTGTTTCGAGGTTTTTGCCATAAACTGTATTTGTTACAGTTTCGATTTTTTTTATAAGTGGCGTAAAAACATCGGTATCATAATTGGATTTTACCCCTTGCAGAACCATACACAAACGCTCAAAACCCATACCTGTATCGACATGTTGTGCGGGCAATTTTTCCAAAGAACCATTGGCTTTTCGGTTATATTGCATGAAAACCAAGTTCCATATTTCGATGACATGGGGATGGTCATTATTGACTAAATTTTTCCCGGGAATTTTTGCTTTTTCTTCCGCAGAGCGTATGTCCACGTGTATTTCAGAGCACGGACCGCAAGGACCCTGATCGCCCATTTCCCAGAAATTGTCTTTTTTATTTCCAAAAATGATGCGTTCTTCAGGAACTATCGCTTTCCACAAATCATATGCCTCAGTATCCAAATCGAGATTATCAGCATCTTTGCTACCCTCAAAAACCGAAACATACAGACTTTCTTTATCAATTTTATACACTTCAGTTAGAAATTCCCACGCCCAGTGAATAGCTTCTTTTTTAAAATAGTCCCCAAAACTCCAGTTACCCAGCATTTCAAACATGGTGTGGTGATAGGTATCCTTCCCTACCTCTTCCAGATCGTTGTGTTTACCGGAAACACGAAGGCATTTTTGGGTATCAGCGATACGGTTACTTTTTGGAATACCATTCCCAAGAAAATATTCTTTAAATTGATTCATTCCCGCATTTGTAAACATCAATGTAGGGTCATCTTTAATCACCATAGGTGCCGAAGGAACAACGAGATGCTGTTTGGATTCAAAAAATTCTAAAAACGTTTTACGTATTTGGTTTGACTTCATAAATGCAAAAGGAATATTAATATGTAAGGTCGTGTGAAACTATTTTTTATATTTGTCCGTTATGAAAGTTAGATTTCCTAACTTTTTATCCACTATATTGTGCAAAAATAGAACATTTTAACTTATGTCAAAGGTTAAATATTATTACGATACAGACACGCTTTCCTATCGAAAAATTGAACGAAGAAAAGGTCGTCGATTTGGTATGATATTATTGTATGTATTAGGAATGGTATTAAGTGGTTTTTTATTACTTCTCGTTTATTTAAACATTCCGGCAATTGAAACTCCACGTGAAAAAATTGCCAAAAGGGAGTTGGCAAATATGCAGTTGCAATTTGAACTTCTCAACAGAAAAATGAACGAAATTGAAGAAGTCCTTGCTAATGTAGAAGAACGCGACGATAATATTTACAGGCTTTATTTTGAAGCAAACCCTGTTCCTGATGAACAACGAAGGGCGGGTTTTGGAGGTATCAACAGGTATCGGGATCTGGAAGGATTTGATAATTCCAGATTGATAATTTCCACTAGCAGACGTATGGATATTTTAACCAAACAACTGGTAGTGCAATCTAAATCGCTGGATGAAATTACCATACTTGCCGAAGAAAAAGAAAAATTATTAGCTGCTATACCTGCCATACAACCGGTTCATAATGAAGATTTATCGCGAATGGCATCCGGATATGGATTCCGTACAGATCCTTTTACCAAGGCAAGAAAATTCCATCACGGTATGGATTTTACAGCACCACGCGGCACCCCAATATTTGCCACCGGAGACGCAAGGGTTGCAAAAGCTGACAACACAGCATCAGGCTATGGTAATCACATCGTATTAGACCACGGTTTTGGTTATGAAACTCTCTATGCACATTTACATAAGTACAATGTGAGGGTAGGGCAGCGTGTAAAACGCGGTGACATAATAGGTTTTGTAGGAAGCACCGGAAGATCCCAGGCGCCACATTTACATTACGAAGTTTTTAAGGATGGTGAGCGCATTAACCCTATTAATTTCTATTACGGTAACTTGACCGCAGAAGAATTTGACAGATTGTTGAAAAAATCACAACAGGAAAACCAGTCACTGGATTAACGATTTTAGGAATTTTAACCTTTAGTAATTTAAAATTATGGCTATGCACATACTGCCTGTGCTTTTAATATGAAAATAGAACTTCCTGAAAAACGGTATTACAACATTGGCGAAGTTGCCAAAGCGTTTGACGTGAACACGTCCTTGATACGCTTTTGGGAAAAAGAGTTTGACATTTTAAAGCCAAAGAAAAATGCTAAAGGAAACCGCAAATTCACCCCTGAGGACATTTACAATTTAGAATTGATTTTTCATCTTGTTAAAGAGCGTGGTTTTACGCTGGAGGGTGCCAAAATCCATTTGAAAGAAAACAAGAAAAAGACCTTGGATAACTTTGAAATTATTCAAAAGCTGGAAAATATTAAGAAGGAATTAATAAAAATTAAAGAAGCATTGTAAAAATTAATATTTATATTGTAAATCAACATTTTTCTCAATGAAAAAATAAATTTAAATATATAAAATATGAAAATCAGTTCTTTCTTTTTCTTAGCTTTCATTTCAATTACTTTATTTTCCTGTGATGATAAAACACACGATGACAAAACACAAAACAAGGAACCCAGAATTGTGGATGGT
>JBGTDF010000273.1:0-2434 GCA_041748455.1 Planktosalinus sp. | reverse complement strand
TTCCTGTATTTCAAATGTCTTGTCATGTGAGCCGTATTCTTCTGCCTGCTGGGCCATTAATCCCACATTGGAAACTGTTCCCATAGTGGTAGGGTCAAAAGCGCCGTTTTCTTTACAAAAATCTATAGTTGCCTGATAAATACTCGCATAACTGCTATCGGGGATGACGGCTTTTGTGTCTTGTGTTTCTCCTTTTGCATCCCACATCTTGCCAGAATTGCGAATCATTGCCGGCATCGAGGCATCAATAATCACATCACTGGGCACATGTAGATTTGTAATACCGTTATCAGAATCCACCATCGCGAGATCAGGGCCATTTTCCAGGGCTTCGGCTATTGCAAATTCTATTTCTTTTCTGTCAGCCGCCGGTAAAGTTTTTATTTTTTGGATCAAATCACCAAAACCATTTTTAACATCTACGCCTAATTTTTCAAATGTTTCCCGGTATTTTGTGAAGACATCTTCAAAGAAAACAGTGACCGCATGACCAAAAATAATTGGGTCAGACACCTTCATCATAGTGGCTTTAAGATGCAGGGAAAAGAGTATGTTGTTTTCTTTAGCGTCTTTAACCTGTTCTTTCAAGAAATTAAGAAGGGCTTTTTTGCTTAAAACCGTTGCATCTACAATTTCGCCGGATATTATTTTCAGGTTGTGTTTTAAAACGGTGGATTTTTCTTCAGTATCAATATGTTTAATGGTTAGGCTGTCTTCCTTTTGAAACGTAATGGATTTTTCATTGGAATAAAAATCCCCGCTTGCCATAGTGGCGACGTGGGTTTTGGAATCCCCGTCCCTGGCTCCCATGGAGTGGGGGTGCTTTTTTGCATAATTTTTAACGGCTCTTGGCGCTCTTCGGTCTGAATTCCCTTCTCTTAAAACCGGGTTTACCGCGCTTCCTTTAATTTTATCGTATCTGGATTTTATTTCTTTTTCGGCATCTGTTGTCGGGTCTTCGGGATAATCAGGCAGTGTAAAACCTTTGTCCTGAAGTTCTTTAATTGCTTCCAGTAATTGAGGTATGGAAGCACTGATATTTGGTAATTTAATGATATTGGCATCTGGTGATTTTGCGAGTATGCCCAGTTCATTTAGATCATCTGTAATTATTTGGTTTTCTTTGAGAAAATCGGAAAATTTAGCAAGAATCCTCGCTGCAAGTGAGATGTCCCTGGTTTCTATATGAATTCCGGAAGGAGCTGCAAAGGCCTGTACAATGGGTAAGAAAGAATAGGTAGCTAAAGCGGGTGCTTCATCGGTTTTAGTGTAAATTATCGTGGACTTTTTTATCATGCTAAGTAGATTTATATAGAACTTTAATAGTTTATGTAGTTGTTAAACCCTTGAGTAATGCAAGGATTGCAAATATACATATTTGTGATACCTTTTAAAAGTAACCTAGTAGTAATATTTATGGTTAGGATAAAATATTTAAATGAGAATTTCAGGATAAGCTGTAATACAAAAGCCATCCGCCTAAAAGGTGGATGGCTTTCTTGAAAATAACTCTTTACCGACTAATCTTTCGATTACTGGACAGGATTATTATGTATCCTGTATCGTGAATTATTTCATCGGATTTCCAACTTTTGTTTTTGGGGTCCTAAGACCGTTCAAAACTAAGTTATCATCCTGACTTTCCCATTCTAATACCAGGTTGAATTTTGCAATACGACCGGTATTTCAAGCAAATAAGAAAAATCAATAAAGTACAATTCTTTACTTTCAAAATACATTTCAATTTAGTGTTAACTGCTTCGATCTGTAATTTTGATTTTAATTTGGCATTCGTTACCGACTAACCTTTCGATTACTGGGACAGGATTATTACATATCCTGTGTCGTGAATTATCACCGCATTAGATCTTCAGTTAAGAATTCTGAAACATTCCTAAGAATGCTTCCATCAAAACCGTCATCTACACTTGATTATTCTAGTACCAATCTATCCCTCCGAGGAGCTTTAGACAGTGTTTCAAACAAATAAACAAGTTTAATAAAGAACGTAACTCTATTACAAAATACATTTTCAATTTAGTGTTAACTGCTTTGATTTGTAATTTTGATATTCAAATATAGTATAGGAATTATATAAAACAAATTTTTTAGACCCTTTTAAATCAACAACTTATTCACCTTAGTTATCAACAATGGTTAATAAAAAAAGCCTCCGAAATTGGAGGCTTGGTTTTAGGCTTAAGAAAGAGATTATCCTCTTCTTTCTTTGATTTTTGCTTTCTTTCCGGTAAGTCCTCTGAAATAGAAAATACGTTTTCTGCGAACACTACCTTTTTTGTTGATTTCCACTTTTTGCAATGTTGGAAGATTGATAGGGAAGATACGCTCTACACCTACAGTTCCTGACATTTTTCTGATGGTAAAAGTTAAAGAAGAACCTGTTCCTTTTAGCTGTATTACTACACCTCTAAAA
>JBGTDF010000272.1:0-2360 GCA_041748455.1 Planktosalinus sp. | reverse complement strand
CCAAAGCGTTTAAAGGTACCCTGTACACTTCCATACCACCCGGTTTCATAGGTTTTTGTTAAAGAAGAAGACACAGTACCGCCGCGTCCATTGGTCGCCCCGGTGAGCAGTGTGTTTCCGTATAAGGTATCCTTGCGGGTTATCCTGCTTGGTTCCACCAAAACAATTCCGCCAACGGCATCCCCGCCATACTGCAGTGCTGATGCACCTTTTATAACAGAAATACTTCCGGCTGTGTTTAAATCGACATTGGGTGCATGTTCCACGCCCCATTCCTGATCCTGCATCCTGACCCCATTATTCATAATAACCACACGGCTGCTGTGCAAGCCATGAATTACAGGTTTTACCACGGTGCTTCCGGTATTTAATGAGGAAACCCCGCTGAGCAATTTTAATGCGTCGCCCAGACTGGCATAACTTAAATTCTCTATCTGTTCTGTTGTAATCCTGTTTTCTTGTTGCGAAACCACATAGTCTATACCTGCACTTCCTTTTACAGTTACCTGGTCCAATTCATCGAGGTGATGCTCCAGTTTAATGGTGATAGTACCGGGATAAGGAATTGTTACCCGAATAGACTTGGTATCACATTCCGGATGGGAAACCTGCAAATTATAAGTTCCCGGACAAAGGTTATCCACACTAAAATTACCATCCAGATCTGTTTGTACAAATTTTTCTATTCCCGCAAAAACGATAGTGGCACCATCAAGTGTAGTACCATCGTGGAAATCCACAACAGAACCCTGAAGTATTTCACTGCAGTTTTGGGAAACAGCCTGAAATCCTATAAATAAGAATAGGAAAAATAATCGCATGATAAATTATATAAGTTAACAACCGTTATCCCTTTATAAAAGGGATATTTGACAAAAAATAGGGTATGTTATACGCTTGCGGGAGGACCTCGCAAATTAAAATGCAGTTGTTGGTATTTGCTTATCAGCAAATTATAGGAAGAAATTTTTTGATTAAAGTTATATACTATCTCTTGTTTTGTTTCTTGCGAAGAAATAGTTATGGCAGGAGTGATTTGAAGGTCACATAGTTCACAATCAAAAGATACTTCGTGAAAGTGTGTTTCGTTTACTTCGGTACAGTGTTCATGCTCGTGATGGCCATAGAGGTGAAAAAAATTAAAAGCAGATGGAAACAACAAAGCCACAATTAAAATTGTGGTAAGGGAGTTCCAAAAAAACTTCTTTTTTTCTTTTTTCATTTTACGCTTTAGCAAAACTTTTTATACCCATTTTCTGAAACATTTTCTTTTCAAAATTCCAGAAGAAAAGAAATTCACCATATAACCATCCCACCAGTAATAATATAAGTTGATAGGCAGGGAAAATAATTAAAATTCTAATGGGCCAAAATAACCAAAACTCTTTTGAAATTCCTAAAAGTAATGTTAAAGGTTCGCCCAGTTTTGCTGCAGTACTTCCGGTAATCCCAAAAACTATAAAAATTACAATAAGCTGCCAGTTGGAAGTAATCTCCCAACGTGCTTTTAGTTTTCTCATCTTAATTTTTGGTTGTAGGTTGCTTCAAAATATTTGAAGTAATTATATAATAGATAATTGACTTCAAGTCCATAACGAATGTTGGGATCATAATTGATTTCTTGTTCGTATAAATTTCTCGAGAAAGCTAAATTATAGACCCTGTTATTATATTCCAAAACATAGATTCTGTTTCGGTTTTCCAGGTAGCTTAAGCCATAAAACCCTTTGGAGGGTTGTGTGACCAGCCAGGCGTTAAAACCGGGTTCTATAATGATGATTTCATACTCAATACTTTCATTTGCAATGCGAACCGTATCTGAATAAAATTCAGAATCCGGGGAAGTTTCCGGGGTCTGGACGACAGTTTTTGCAGGTTCACAACTGTAAATTAAGAACGCAAAACCTAAAAAAAGTAAGAGAGTCTTCATAAACCTTAATTTACACAAACTTACGAAAAGATGCAAGGAAACACGCCATTTTAACTGCATTTAACAAAACTTCCTGTAGTAATTAATTCTTATATGGTTTTAGTCAATTCAATAATTTGTTGGGCAAGTTCTGTCCCTATTCTATCCTGGGCCTCTTCGGTAGCAGCGCCAATATGAGGGGTCAATGAAATTTTTGGGTTCATCAGTACTTTTATGGCCGGTTTGGGCTCTTCTTCAAAAGTATCCAGTCCGGCAAAAGATAATTTCCCGCTGTCCAATGCATCTACCAATGCCACTTCATCAATAACACCTCCTCTGGCGGCATTGACAATCGCAGCACCGTCTTTCATTAGTTCTATTTGTTCTTTTCCAATAATATATTCCTTCTGAGCAGGGACGTGCAAAGTAATAAAATCACTGTTTTTCAGGA
>JBGTDF010000271.1:0-2223 GCA_041748455.1 Planktosalinus sp. | reverse complement strand
TAAACCCCTGCAAGATGCCCAATGTGTATTGGGCCGTTAGTGTAAGGCAATGCTGCGGTAATGGTATAACGTTTAGGTGTGGTCATGAAAGTAATAGCTAATTTTAAGAGGTACAAATGTAAGCAACACAACTGTATTTCACGTTAATTTCTTGCAAAAGGGAAGTCATTTGCGGGATTTATTTCTAATTTTATACCAAACAACTAGCCATGAAAAAAATTATTTTATTAGGAATGCTTTGCCTGATTTTTGCGTGTAAAGGAACTAAAAATACTACTGCTGTTTCTGAAACAAACACCAATATTACTAACACTACTGCCACTAATAATTTTACTGTTGAAAAAATTGCCCGTAACGCTTCCGCGGAAGCGTTACAGAAAATGTATCCGGATGCAAATAAAAAAGAAGATATCGGTCTTTTTGAAGAAGGAACGGTGGAAAGGGCAATCACCATTTTGTATGCAGGCACAAAAAATGAAATCCATTTGATCTGGGAAACCCCGGAACGAAAAAAACTTTACCAAATAGTCTTTTCTGAAAATGGCGATTGGGAAACAGGCCCCGGAATTAAAATTGGTTCTACCTATGAGGATCTGGTGGCCCGTAATGCCAAACCCATACAGGTTTATGGCTTTGGCTGGGATTACAGCGGGGCAGTAGATTGGAATGGCGGAAAATTGGAAAAAAGCAACTTGCGCGTTTTCCTTAAACCTGCAGCAGAACCAAATCCTAAATTCTATGGTGACGGGATTATAAACCCTTCCCCGGAAGAATTAAAAAAACTTAACTTAACGGTTGGCAATATTATTTACCATTTAGGGAATGATTAAACCTGCATATCTTAAAAAAGGCGATCTGGTTGGTATTGTTTCCACTGCCAGAAAAGTTTCTTTGGAAGAATTGCAACCCGCAATTCAACTTTTGAAATCCTGGGGACTGGAAGCAGTTATCGGCAAAACTATAGGGGCTGAAGAGCATCAGTTTGCGGGAAGTGACTCGCTGCGTACCGCTGATTTTCAATCCATGCTTGACAATCGGGACATCCAGGCAATCTGGTGTGCTCGTGGAGGTTATGGAACGGTACGGATAATTGACAAGTTAGACTTTTCTGAATTCAAAAAATCCCCCAAATGGATTGTGGGGTATAGCGATGTTAGCGTTTTACATAATCATTTGCATACTTTAGGATTTGAAAGCCTTCATGCACAAATGCCTGTGGAGATTGAAAAAAAAACCGGAGCTACAAAAGAAACACTGCGGCAGGCACTTTTTGGGGAGGACTTTGAAATAGCATATAGTTATACACGAGATTCCCGGTCGCAGCCGGGAATTGGAAGAGGGCAACTCGTGGGAGGCAATCTTTCCATACTTTACTCCCTCTGCGGAAGTCCTTCTGCACTCGATACGGAAGAAAAAATACTGTTTATTGAAGATGTGGATGAATATCTGTATCACATAGACCGTATGATGCAAAATTTAAAACGCAACGGCTATTTTGAAAATCTTGCCGGGTTAATTATTGGTGGTATGACCAAAATGAATGATAACACCGTTCCCTTTGGAAAAACTGCTGAAGAAATTATATCAGAAATAGTGTCCGGTTATAATTTCCCTATTTGTTTTGATTTTCCGGCAGGACATATTGAGGACAATAGGGCTTTAATTATGGGTAGGGAAGTGGTTTTGGAAATATCCGATTTAGAAGTAAAATTCTCTTATAAATAAAAAGGCGGGGAGAGATATCCCCGCCTTTTTATTAAAGTGATGTAAAATCTCCTATTTTTTTATTTCATCCAGAACTTCCTTTGCGCCGTCAACACCACTGTGGATAGCGGTTTTAAAGGAATCAACAGACTCATCCCCGATTTCTTTTGCGGCTTCCAAAGCGGCAAGAATGGCTTGTTTTGTCGCAGAGACAGTATCCCCGCCCACTTGCTTCACACCATTAACGGCTCCTTTGATGGCTTCAACTGCAACTCCTACAGTGTCATGGCCAAGTTCTTTAGCTGAATGTATAGCTTGTAGTACAGAACCTTTTACAGCATCTTCCTGTGAGACTCCTGATTTCATTGAACCCTGAATTGCTCCGTCAACAATTCCTTTAACAGGACGTATAACCGTAGTTCCGATGTTTGCGACACCACTAAGGGCTCCTGCTACAATGGAGGCGGGAACTTGAATCCCTTTAACTACTAAATCCCCGGCACCTTTTAAAGTGTTTAC
>JBGTDF010000270.1:0-3298 GCA_041748455.1 Planktosalinus sp. | reverse complement strand
TGAGTCTGTTTAAGAAATTATTTAATAAAGCCAAGTCCAAAGCCTCCCCAAAAGCTGAACAAAGTAAATATTTACCGGAAGTACCTCTACCTACTGACGAAAAATTTACATATAACTTCAGGAAAAATGGCGGTAAATTCCTGTACTGTGAAAATTATGATGAATTACACGAGGCCTTTGACAATATTCTATTGGAAAACGACTGGTATGAAAAGGAAGTTTACTGCACTAATGAGAACTTAAAATCCAAGTTCAGCAGTTATAATTTAAAATTCGGGGAAAATCCGGAAGCTGCTTTTTTTCTTTCGCAAAGCGAATCCCTGATAGCAGATGCCGGTGCACTTCTTATCTCCTCTAATCAAATCAAAGAAAAAAAACTTAAAGACCTGCCGGATAATTTTGTGATTTTTGCCACAACCAGTCAGTTAGTGGATACTATTGGAGAAGGACTTCGCGTTATAAAAAACTCTAATCTAAACAGCATTCCCAGCAATATTACCACCATCAAGAATTTTGAAACAAAGAAAGAAAATGATTTTATGACTTACGGAAGTAGTTCAAAAAACTTATATTTGCTCCTCTTGGAAGATTTATAATATGAAGGAACTTTTGGTGAGAGGACTGTCAGGACTGGTATATGTCTTGATTTTAATTTTTTCGATGAATTCTTCCGCATTAGCGTTCCAAATTCTCTTTCTCTCTATTGGTTTGTTTTGTCTTTATGAATTCAATAAACTCATCCGGTTAAAATCTTATTTTCTTTATTTGGTTTTGATCCTCTTTTTCCTGCTTTTTGCTTATTTAGAATATGATTTTCACGCTACCAAATTATTGCTCATACTCACCGGTTTTGTAAATTTATTCCTTCTGAAAGATTTATTATGGGTAAGAGCAATCCCAATGTTTGAGAAAAAAAAGTATGTAGTTTCCATACTTTATCTCATTAGCGGTTTTACTTTCATATCCTTGATCCCTTTTTACAGTGGTGAATTTTCCCCATATATAATTGTTTCGGTTTTTGTTCTTATTTGGACAAACGATACTTTTGCATATCTGGTGGGTAAAAATTTTGGTAAAAGAAAGCTTTTAGAGCGCATATCCCCAAAAAAGACACTAGAAGGATTTTTTGGTGGCTTGATTGCTTCTTGTGTGGCAAGTTTTATTATCTTTAAATATCTTAATTTATACGACCCGATGATATGGTTTGGTCTGGCTTTAATAACCAGCTTTTTTGGAACCGCGGGAGATTTAATACAATCTAAATTTAAAAGACAGGCCGGTGTCAAAGATAGCGGTGCACTAATGCCCGGTCACGGCGGATTATATGACAGGCTGGACAGCATTATTTATGCCAGCCCATTTATTTATACTTATTTGTTAGTAATTGATTATGTTTCATAAAGAAGGACACAAAATTATTCTCGGTTGCCTGGTACTATTAATCATAGTAGCACTCAGTTCTCATTTTTTTGTAGAAAATGAACTCGTAAAAAAAGTAATTGTAGTTACACTTATTATACTATTTATTCTCATTTTACAATTTTTCAGGAATCCAAAAAGGAAACCAAATATAAAAAACGATCACATACTTGCGCCGGTTGACGGCAAAGTTGTGGTTATAGAAGAGGTTTTTGAAGGTGAATATTTCAAGGAAAAAAGAATACAGGTTTCTGTATTTATGTCGCCTATCAATGTGCACGTTACAAGATATCCGGTTAGTGGTAAAATAGCTTATTCTAAATACCATCCCGGAAAATATCTGGTCGCCTGGCATCCTAAATCTTCAGAAGAAAATGAACGCACTACTGTTGTGGTTGCAACAGAAAATTTTGGAGAAATTCTATACAGACAAATTGCAGGTGCATTGGCAAAACGCATCGTTAACTATGCCAAAGAAGGCGATGAAGTACTACAAGGAAGCGATAGCGGCTTCATAAAGTTTGGATCGAGGGTGGATGTATTTCTTCCTTTGGATGCAAAAATAAAAGTAAACCTTAATCAAAAAGTCAAAGGCGGTATTACGATACTTGCCGATTAAAAATGACACCTGAAGAACTTCAGATTGCTTTTGAAGAAGCTGTGGAAAGAGTTAATAACCACACGGAACCTTTTCCTGCAGATTTACTCTTGCGTTTGTATGCCTATTATAAAAAAGCCAACCAAAGCCTCGAAGATCCCAACAGCAGTATCCCACTTATAAACGCATTTAAATCAAATGCACTTTTTCAAGCAAGGTTTTTATCGCCCGAAGAAGCTAAAAAAGAATATGTAGATGCAGTAACTACATATTTTTTATACCGGAAGTAATAAAGACTTAAAACACCTATTACTTCATCCCTGCTATACTTTCCTCCAGCATTTTAATTTTGGCCAAAGCATCAGCCTCTTTTTTCCTTTCGGAAGCGATAACCTGTTCCGGTGCAACGCTTACAAAACGTTCATTAGACAATTTACCTTGCACTGATTTTAGAAAACCTAAAGTATACTTTAATTCTGCCGTTAATTTTTCTATCTCATCTTCTACATTGATAACCCCCGCAACAGGAATATAATATTCATTGCTTTTTATCCGGAAGCTTATTGCGCCATCTACTTTTTCGGTCACATAGGTAAAGGCTTCCACATTTCCAAGTTTGGTGACAATACTATCAAAATTTGAACTTGCATTTTCTGAATTTATAACAGAAAGTTGAATGGTCTCTTTAAAGGAAATATTTTTATCTTTTCTAATTGTGCGAATTCCCGAAATTACTTCTGCAGTAAAATCAAAATCCTTTATAATTTTCTTATCATAGGCAACCTGTTCCGGCCAGGTGGAAATCACTAAGGCTTCTTCAGGTTTTCTCTCTTTTATGCTTTGCCAGATTTCTTCCGTTAAGAATGGCATAAATGGATGTAATAATTTTAAATTGCTTTCTAAAATTGTCACTACCTCATCAAATGTTTTTTGATCAATGGGTTGTCCAAATGCAGGTTTTATCATTTCCAAAAACCATGAGCAGAAATCATCCCAAATCAGTTTATAGGTCGTCATCATTGCATCTGAAATGCGGTACTTACTGAAATGATCTTCAATTTCTTCGATAGCTTGCTGTGATTTGGCAGTATACCAGGCAACGGCTGTTTTAGCATATTCGGGTTGTTCTATTGCGGCCGTTTCCCAACCTGTAATCAGTCTGGTGGCATTCCAAATCTTGTTTGCAAACCCTTTGCCTTGCTGGCACAGGGTTTCATCAAATAGCAAATCGTTGCCCGCAGGAGCGCTTAAAAGCAGTCCCACGCGTACGCCATCTGCCCC
>JBGTDF010000269.1:0-2958 GCA_041748455.1 Planktosalinus sp. | reverse complement strand
TGTTTTCCTAGGGAAGTAAGGGTGACACCCTGATATTTTACATAATGAACCAGCTTTTTATCTGCAAGTTTTTTGAGCATATCTGTTACCGAAGAAGCTTTGGTATGCATTTCATCGGCTATGGCATTTGTGGATACCCCCTCTTTCGAAAAACGTTCCAGATGGAAAATAGCTTTTAAATAATTTTCTTCAGAATCGCTGAACATAAGTTTCATTTTTACCTGAGCAAAAATACAAATTTAATTAATATAAAATACATTTTTAGTCTTGTCTAAAAATTATTTATATATTTGTCGAAATTAAGTTTATGAAATCTCTTTTACTACTTCTTTTATTAACATGTCAGTTGGTATTGGCCCAAAACCAACACATCGTTTCAGGAGTGATTTTATCAAACAATAAACCTGTTCCATTTGCAACTATCTACGAAAAAGGCACTTCATCAGTGACTCAGTCAGATAGTCACGGGAATTTTTCTTTACAACTGATAACTTCAAAAACAATTTTAGAAATAAGCGCAATTGGTTACACGACTAAAGTCAAAAATGTGGATTTTGAAAATTCAGGTTCTTTATACCTTTCTATAGATCTTAAAGAGAGCGCATTGGAATTAGACGCTGTAGTAATCATCGATAAACAAAGCGGTCTTACACGCCGCACACCCTATGCATTAACCCAGGTAGATATGCAGCATATTTCACAAAGTAATAATGCCGGTGGGATTGCCGGGGTTTTAAAAGAGTTTCCCGGTATAAGTGGTGCAGAACTTGGTCCCGGAATTGTAAAACCATTCATTCGTGGCCTGGGCTTTTCAAGAGTGGTTACTTTATACCAAAACAACAAACTGGAAAATCACGCATGGGGTCAGGATCACGGACTTGGTTTAAACGGTCTGGGTGTGAAAAGTGTGGATGTCATTAAAGGCCCTGCCTCCATTTTATATGGCTCAGGTGCAATTGGCGGTGTTATTATTGTTAAGGATGATGAATCTTACTTAAACACAGAGAATATGACCGGAAATCTTGGCGCAACATATAACAGTACGTCAAATGGTTTTAGAAATTATGCCTCGTTAGGTAAAAAATTTCAAAACAATCTGTTTCTCGCGGTGGATGCTGCCTATGAAAATCATGCCGATTATAAAAACGGTGGAAACCGCATCATTGGCAATAGTCGTTTTAATTACAGTACCTTAAGGTTGCACGCAGGGATAGACAAAGAAAATTATAAAAACAAACTTTCATTTACTTACCAAAAACAAAATCTTGGAATTATTAATGATAATGAACTGGAAGAAACCCTGGCTACCAGAAGAAATGATCGTAAGATGCAACTCCCCTTTCAGCAAGTAAGTGATTATCTCATTTCCTTTAGTGAAGAACGTTTGCACGAAAAATTCCAAACCTTTATGCACCTCTCCCATCATTTTAATGACCGAAACGAAATTGAAGAAGATTTTGACGAAATAGATTTGGGCATAAAACAACACCACACCTTTTTTACAGGAAGAATTAGTTTTTTTACCAAATCTGATTTCACACACACCTTTGGAGTACAAGGAAGTTTGATAAATACTTCCAATAAAGAAGAAGCTAAAGAAATCCTGATTCCAAACTCGAGAACTACTGATTTGGGGGTTTATTATTTAGGAAGTAAACAAATCCAAAGATTTTATTTGCAAGGCGGACTTCGTTTTGACTATCGAAATGTGGAGGCACTTGCAAATTCTAAAGCACTTATAGATTATGGATTTATACTCCCCGGAAATCCTGACAGCCAAAAGTTGAGCAAAGATTTTAGGGGGCTTACAGGTTCGCTGGGTGTAAGTTACCGCATCCATCCCAACCACCAAATAAAATTAAATACCTCCACCGGATTCCGTGCACCGGATCTTGCTGAACTATTTTCTAATGGACCTCATCCGGGCACCAGTAGGTTTGAAGTGGGAAATGCTGATTTTAAAAGAGAACAAAGCCTGCAAACAGATTTGACATACAACTTTACCGGAAACTCTTTAGATTTGGGAGCCTCGGTATATGTAAATGATATTTCCAATTATATTTTCTTTACTAACACCGGTAAAATAAGACCTGACGGACTTGAAATCTGGGCGTTTCAGCAACAAAATGCGCTGCTTTACGGAACCGAATGGGAAGTAAAATACAGACCGTTACAAAATGATAACTTGCAATTGAGAGTTACTGCGGCTCTAGTAAGAGGGGAGTTAAAAGAGGTAAAGGAGAACTTAACCTTTATCCCGGCAGATCAACATGGTTTTGACGTAAGTTATAAACCTTTTTTCTCTAAAAATACCCTTTTTACCGCAACCTTAAACCACACTTCAAAGCAAAACAGACCCGGATTTAATGAATTGAGTACTCCCGCATATACACTTGTTCACACAGGTGTAGCACACGATTTTATTTTTGAAAAAGGAGTGCTAAATACAAGTCTTCAGGTTAAAAACCTTTTCAACCGGAATTATGTTGACCATCTTTCTATTTTGAGGGCATTTGAAATTACAAATCCGGGGAGAAATGTGCAGCTTGCGGTGCGATATCAATTTTAATCACCATTTAATCAGTCGTTGGTCAAACAGAAAAGGGTGCTGTGAAGTAATCCTTATTTTTTTGAAATCAGAATGGAAAGGATTCAATAAAAAGTTGAAATCCCCATTCACCACAGCTGAAGGAACTTGCAACACTGCAAATTGACAATCCCTAATAAATGCATCCCCCGTCTCTTGTGTTGATGGATGATGTGGAAATGTGTTCCAGTTTTCCGGCAAATCTTTAAAATTTAATTTTTTATTGGTAATCACATCAGGAATATCAATTTCAAGCAGTACAAAGTCTTTGGGCAAAACTGCTAAAGAGAGGTGTACAATCACTTCGGCCATGGCAAGTGCCCTACTTTCTGAAGTATAAATCATTTCTACACCCTTTGAATTCCAGCGAT
>JBGTDF010000268.1:0-8082 GCA_041748455.1 Planktosalinus sp. | reverse complement strand
TTTTAGCACGAAATAATGATTTGCACACTTTGTTCTTCAGAAATAACCATTTCCTTTTTAATCCATTGTAGTGATCTTTCAGTGTAAAAAATAACATGGGTGGGATCATTTTTGTAATACCAGGTAGAAAAATCTATGGTTTTTGAATAAATATCGGTCATACAAAAAAGTTTGCCATTGGGTTTTAAAAGACTGTGTAGCAGTTTAAATTCTTTTAACGGATGGTGAAAATGCTCTATGACTTCGCAACATACTATAAAATCATATTTTTCCTGAAGTGGGGCAGTATCGGGAATAAAAAAAGGATCATAGAGGTTAAGCTTGTACCCTTTATCATTTAATACTTTTGTGATTACAGGACCGGTACCCGCTCCAAAATCCAATCCTATACTGTTTTCAGGGAAAAAGTTTTTTTGTACTGCATCGGTGATAGGGGAAACAAATTTTTGATACCGTATGTCATTCACATCGTTATTATGTTCCTCATAACGTATTATTTCTTCTTCGGGAGTAGGGAAGGTATCTAAACCCCGCAATACAGATCCGCAAGTTGAGCAGTTAAAAAAGGAATGTTCCTTTTCAGAAAAAAAGGAAATGGTTATTTCTGAAGAACAAAGTGTGCAAATCATTATTTCGTGCTAAAAATGAAGGTTAAAAGCAAAAGTTCAAAAGAAATTTCAATATATCCCTTTTGAACTCCAAATCCATTTTATCACATCACTTCCTTCAATTTTTTTAATTTCTCTTTCCAAAGTTCCAGTTCGTCCTTATGTCTCTGAATGTTATTATGCACTTCCCTTACCAGCGGATTTTTATCATCTACATGCTGAAAGAAACCAAGGTTGTTTTCTAACTGATTTAATTCTGCTTTTACTTCATCAATTTTTTTGGTGATAAAGAAGCGCTCATTTTGCATTTTGCGTTCATCGTCGTGGCTTGAAATACTATTGAGTTTATTGTCATATTTAAGAAGTTCTACCTCTTTTTTAGACATATCCAGTTTTTTGAAAAGGGCATCAATTATTTTATTGAATTTCCCGTCAATATTCTTCTTATTGAATGGAACCCTACCAATTTCTTTCCATTCTGCAATTTTTGATTTGATGGAGTTCAGGTCTTTTTTAGTGTCCCCGGAAAGTTCAAAAGTGTTTAACTCTTCCATCAAGGCAGTTTTCTTTTCAAAAGCTTCCTGCTCTCCCTTATTTGCCTCATTGCGTTCTGCGTTTACCCTGTCAAAATAGTGATTACAGGCTGCCTTGAATTTTTTCCAGACTTTGTCACTATCCTTTCTTGGAACATGACCAATATTCTTCCATTCATTCTGGATTTTTTTCATTAAAGGGGTAACGACATCAAAGTCTTCACTGTCTTTATTTTCTTCTGCAATTTTAATTAAATCCTGCTTTTTTGCAAGGTTGGTAAATTGTTCCTTTTTCTGGCTTTTGTAAAAATGATTTTTCTTTTTATTAAAAGTATTGACCGCATCTTTAAAACTGCTCCAGCTTTCTTCGTTGTTTTTAGTGGGAACCTTACCTGTATTAAAAAAATCCTGACGAAGTTTTTCCAAAGTTTTGATGCTGTTCTGCCAGGCCTGATGACTATCTTTTGTGGTTTCAGAAAGCGCTTTGATTTGAGCTACCAATTCGTTTTTCTTTTCCAGGTTCACTTCAAAATCTTTCTCCAGTTCTTTTTGAAGCAGCGCCCTTTTATCGTGGATTATTTTTGTGGCAGCGCTGAATTTATCCCACACATCATCCCTGTATTCTTTTGCTACTGGACCAGTATCCTCTTTCCACATTTTGTGAAGCATCTGCAATTCCCTAAAAGCCCTGTTTAAGTTTTCTTCCTGGGCGAGTTCTTCAGCTCTGGCTATAATTTTTAATTTCTGCTCCAGATTATGCTTGAAATCCATATCCCGGAATTCCCTATTTAAATGTAAGAAATCGTAAAAGTTTTCTACGTGATGGTGGTAGGTATTCCAGACGGTATTGTAACCGTCACGCGGAATTGGACCCGCTTCCCGCCATCGCACCTGTATGTCTTTAAAGTGCTTGTAAGTGGTATTGATGTTTTCTTCCACATCAATTAAGCCTTTTAACTCCTCTATTAAATCCAGGCGTTTTTTAAGATTTGCCTGAAGATCATTTTTTAATTTTTTGTAATGGCTGTTGCGCTTTTCTTTGTATTCAAAATAAGCAGTATTAAAGTCTTGCTTGATTGGGGAAGTGTATTGAAAATCAATTATATTTCCGCCCTGCGCTAGAAACTCCTCCTTTTTTTCTGCTAATTCTTCGTCAAATTGGTTGTTGAATTCATTTTTTATTTCTTCAACCTGATTTTTTATTTCCTGAACCGGCTTTGTTTGAACCAATTCTTTTAATGCAGCGACCAGTTGGGTTTTGGTCATTGCATGGTAATCTTTTTTTGAATTTTCAAGATTGTCGTGGGATTCGTCATCTTCTTCTTTTTCCTCATCATCAGAAGAGGATACTTCTTCTTCGTCAGTCTCTTCAGCTTCTGGAGCATCAGATGTCGCAACTTCTTTTTCGGGAGTTTCTTCAGCTTCTGGAGCATCAGTCGTTGCTATTTCTTTTTCGGGAGTTTCTTCAATAGGAATTTCTTTCTTTTCTTCTGAAATTTTTTCAGGAACTGCCAAGTCTTTTTCCTCAGGAATATCTAATTCTTCCTTTTCTACATCTGAAGATATTTCTTTATCGGTATCTTCCGTGCTTATCTCTTCCGGTTCTGTTGTTTTTTCAGAGACAGCATCGGTTTCTTTGCTTGCATCTTTCGGATTATTTAATTCTTCAGCTTCTTCTTGAGAAATTTTTTTAATTTCTTCATTTTCCGATAATTTTTCTTGGTCAGACATTTTTTTCAATGTTAAGGTTCCTACTATTATTGTGGGCGGAAAGATAGTAACTACTCTTGGATTACCCAAGTTTACAAGTTATTTTGATGAAAATTTAAGAATCAATTCCAGATTTTCCACGATTTTTTTGCCTGGTATTCGAGCATCGCCTGGCCATTTACAATTTTCGCACCTCTGTCTTTGCCCATTTTAAGGAAAATAGTAAGTTTGGGATTGTAGATTAAATCAAATAATAAATGTTCTGCACCAATACCATTATAGGGGATTTTAGGAAATTCATTGATATGTTGACCGGAACCTAAAGGCGTACAGTTTATAATAAGTTTATGTTGGCTGATAATGTCTTCTGTAAGATCTTTATAGGCAAGTTCATTTTCATCCCTAGTCCTGGAGATAAAATTATAATTGATTTTTAAACTATCCAAAACATAAGCAACCGCTTTTGAAGAGCCGCCTGTACCAATTATCAATGCAGATTTTGTTTTTTCGGAAAGGATTTCTGCAAGGGAAGTTGCAAACCCAAAATGATCTGTATTGTATCCTACCAAAGAACCGTTTTTTAGAATTTTAATAGTATTTACCGCGCCTATTTGCTTAGCTTCTTTGTCTATTTTATCCAGGTAGGGGATGATTTGTTGTTTGTATGGAATAGTTACATTTAAACCTTTCAATGTTTTATTTCCAATTAGGATTTTTGGGAATTCTGAAATTGAATTTATATCAAAATTATGGTAGGTATGGTGCAATTTATTTTTCAGAAAAAATTCTTCAAAAAATGATTTTGAAAAGGAGTGTGAAATATCTTTCCCCAATAATCCGAAGGTGGACATACATTTTGATGTTAGTTGTAAAATACAACAGTTTGTGAAGTCAAAAATAATATATTAATCTGTGGGTTTTATATTGTTTCTATCTTTTTTGTCCTTTCGCCATACCAACCCAAAGCTAAAACTATGAATATTCCCAAAACGATAAAGAAAATAGCCAAAAATGTTTCCGTGTTAAAAGATTCAGGAATGTATCTTGAATAATTTGTTATTATTTGATTCCCCTCTATATCTACGGCTATATTACCCAGAGAATCCATAGCAAATATTTTTTCTTTCCAGGGCCATACAACGCCCAGGGAACCCGCTATAAAACCAATAATTGCAGCATAAGTAGCACTTTTATACTTTTTCAACAAATAGCCCAATAGGTGGGAAAACGTAACCAGACCGGTTATGGAACCTAATGCAAAGGAGACAAGTACTTTTAACAAGCGTATTCGCTCAGAATTAGAAGTAAAAGAGAAGTCCAAAAGTACAAGTTCTGCTATAGTATCATAGAGTGCATTGACTGAATCTACTAGAAGCAATACATAATTTCCAAATAGTATAAGAATAAAAGAACCGGAAAGCCCGGGCATTGTCATCCCGGATACACCTACTATCCCACAAAAGAACACAAATATAAGGTTGTCATTTTCCCTTGCAGGTTCTAAAAAACTAATAGCTACCCCTGCAATTATACCGCATAGAAGTATGACAATATTTCTTCGGGTCCATTCTTCAAAATCTTTGCCTATATAGTAAATAGAGCCAATTATCATCCCAAAAAATGAACTCCATACAAAGAGCTCATAATGGAAAATCAAATAATCCAAAAGTTTGGAAACACTGAAATAACTTATAAGCAACCCTAAAAGGAGAAGACTTAAAAACCTGCCATTAATATATCTAAAAAAGGTACTGAATTTTCTATAAATTAATAGTTTTAAGGCTTTTTTGTTTACTTTTTGGAGGGAGTATATAAATTCCTCATAAAACCCTGCTACAAATGCCACAACCCCTCCTGATACCCCCGGCACTTTATTGGCTGCACCCATAGCAAGACCTTTAAGGACTAACCATATTTTATCAGAAAGGGAACGGGTTTGGGTCATTCAGTTTTAACTTTTTTTCTCGCAATATATTCCAGTATAAAAATACTTAAAAACCCAAGGATAGCGAAAATTATTGCGTTTATAATTTGAGGATCACCATCAAAATTTGTTGGAAGGATACTTCTTTCCAAAAAAGGCACCTGATCTCCCGCGCTGTTTGCCCTCCATGAGAGTACTTCTTTCCAGGGCCATATTTTATTCAATGCGCCAATCATAAAGCCGGTCAAAATAGCCAGTGTGGTGTTTTTATAGTTTTTAAATAGCCAGTTTAGTATTTTAGAAAACAGTTTTATTCCTATAATTGCACCAATTGCAAAACTCAATAATCTTAATACCGAAGTTGAAAACAGTTGCCAGTCCAGTGTTGTAATGGAAAGACTGAATTGGTTTAATGTTCCTATAATCACCTGATAAGAACCTAAAAGAAGCAAAATAAAAGAACCCGAAATTCCCGGTAAAATCATCGCTATAATTGCAATAAAACCTGATATGAAAATATACCAGTTACTTTCAGGTGACGCTACAGGTTCCATTAAAGTAATATAATAAGATATAGCAGTAGCAAGAAGTATGGCAAGAACAATCCTAAAGTTCCAAGGGGATATTTGTTTGCCAATGTAATGAATACTTGCAAGAATTAACCCGAAGAAGAAGGACCAGACAATGATGGGCTCGTTTTCCAGTAACCATCCTATAATTTTAGCAAAAGAAAGAATACTGAGTAAAATCCCGCTGACCAGAATGGTCAGAAATGTTAAATTGTGATATTTCCAGGTAGCTTTAAATCCTTCTTCTTTCCAAAGTTTAAAAAAGGAAAGATTTAGCTTATCGATGGTTTCAATAAGTTCTTCATAGATGCCTGAAATAAAAGCGATTGTACCTCCGGAAACACCTGGCACCACATCGGCAGCACCCATTGCTACCCCTTTTAAAAAAAGTAAAATAGATTGTTTAGAATTTCTTTCCTTCATAAAAGCCTTTAAATAAGCTCAAATGTAAAGAAATTTATTGGGATGCTTTTTGGTATTTTTTTATTATATCCTGAACTATTTCCATATCATAGACTGATGGAAATAGCAATTCAATAATCATATTGTATTCCACATCTAATTTTAGCCCGTTTTCCAAATGGTACACCCCTTTATCATTTTCATTAAGGTAAAAATAAAGGCCTGACAAACGGTATTCAATTTCCACATTCTCCGGATAAAATTCAGCTCCCTGGTGCAATCCTTTTATGGCTGCATCAAATTCGCCCAATTGAATCAAAATATCAGTTCTGGAAAGCCAGGTTTGCAGTTCATAATTGCCCAGTTCAAGCGCTCTTCGGTAACCTTCTTCTGCTTCTTCAAAAAGGCTTAAACGGTTGTTTATATTCCCGAAACGTTTCCAGTAATGCACATTTTCGCCATCGATATTTATGGCTTTATCAATGTAATACAGCGCTTTCTGAAAATTTTGTTTTTTGATGTAAAAATCGGTGATAGCGATCCATCCTTTATCTAAAAGCGCATCATCTTCCACACATTTTAAATAAAACTGAAGAGCAAGTTCATCATTGCCAAGACGCTCATAACATTTTCCTATGCGTAATAGGGCAAAGGAAGTGGGATCTTCCAGATTAAGGGTAATGGTATAATTTTCAATGGCCTCGTTATATTTTTTTAGCCTTTCCAAAACTTTTCCTTTTTCCAGATATGCGCCTACAAAAGTATCATCAGAAATAATGGCAAAATCAAAAGCGGCCAGGGCTTTTTGGTAATTTTTTAGAAGGTAATATTGTTTTCCTACCTGATGCCAGGCAACTTCGCAATACGGATTGGAATTAAGATAAATATTCAAATAATCAATCGCTTCTTCATTTTGTTGTAAAAATTCGAAACAAAATATAATATTGTAGAGGGAAGAATAATCTTCATTATCTATCTCCACACATTCCATAAAATAGTATTTGGCATTTTCATAATCTTCCAGAAAAAGGTATTCCATACCAATCAAGTTAAGGACATCTGCCTCGTCTTCGGTTATTTCCAGCGCTTTTTCAAGAAGTTCAATGGCTTTTTTATGGTTGTCCCTTCTGGAAAATATATTTGCTTTTTGAATATAGATTTCTTCATTGGAGTTTTCTATTTTATGAAGTTCGTCCAGTAAAGCATCAGCGATATCCAGTTTGTTTTCAAATATATACATCTCCACTTCAAACAATTTTAAATTGATAGAAGTAGGGTGTTGTTCCAGACCGAGTTTTGTAGCCTTTTTTGCAAGGGCTATTTTTCCATTTTCCAGATAATAATTAATAATATCTTCAAATTCTTCGGAATCAAAGAATAGGACATTATTAGTTTTTAACATGGATTCAAAACGGGTAAGCGAGAAATTTTTATCTTCGTTATGGCTTAATTGCATAGACGTGAGTTTTTAGGATTTCTTCTTGTTTTAAATTTACTAATGTAAAGTACTACTCAAAGTTTATACCCATTTTCTTGTTAACAAAATAGTCAACACAATTATTTATTTAATTTACTAAAAATCAGTAATTTAAGTCTTTGTTTTACTTTCAATACCATTTAAAACATCCAGAAGTATGCTACATCCTTCTATAATCTCCTCATTTGAAATGGTCAATGGGGGTGTAATGCGCACTGCGCTTGGTTCAAAAAGCAACCAAAACAAAATCAATCCACGGTCTTTACACTCCAGGATTACTTGGTTTGCTGTATCTCCATCTTTTAAAAGTAAGGCTAGCATCAACCCCATTCCGCGAATTTCCTTAATAAGTGGATGTTGCAAATGTTTTCGGAACAGTTTTTCTTTTTCCAAAGTTTCTGCCATTAAGTCAGAGGTGGTGAGTTCCTCTAAAGTTGCAAGTGCTGCAGCTGCAATAACCGGATGCCCGCCAAAAGTGGTAATATGTCCCAGTTTAGGGTTATCCTGTAAGAGTTTCATGTTTTCATAGGAAGAGGTAAATGCACCTATAGGCATACCGCCACCCATTCCTTTACCCATAACTAGGATGTCGGGGACACAATCAAATTGTTCAAATCCAAAAAGTGTTCCTGTACGTCCAAAACCCGGCTGAATTTCGTCAAGTATGAGCATAGTACCTGTGGCATCACAACGCTCCCTTACTTTTTTCAGATAGTCATTTTGCGGAAGTATAAAACCGGCACCACCTTGTATGGTTTCCAGAACCACACCGGCAGTTTTGGTGGTTATTTTTTCTAAATCTGTTTCATTATTAAATGTGATAAAACTTACATCAGGCATTAACGGACGAAAAACACTT
>JBGTDF010000267.1:0-2423 GCA_041748455.1 Planktosalinus sp. | reverse complement strand
GCGCTTAGCTGTGGCGTAAGAATTATCATATTTTACTGGCAAATAATGAAGCCGGATGCCATCCACTTCTTCAATTTTTGGCTTTTTATCATTATGCGCACTTACCACATCAACTTGCCAACCCTTGGCAGTCATTGCACTGGCAAAGTACCAGGACCGATGTCCACCAGGTTCATCGGGTAATTTAAAATACTGATGCAGGTATATGATACGCATGATGCATAAAAGTAATCAACCAACAGTTAGGAAGATTGATTTAAGCTTTAAAAATGGTGCAGCTAAATATAAATGGCAGTCAGATACAATAACAATTAGACAATCCTGATCTTATTTACCCCTTGTTGGTGTTTTTACAACAAGTTTCTCCCTAGCGCAAGCGTCCGCTCGTGCTGTAGAAGGATGTGCAGACCAAGGTATTATTCCTTCCTACGCAAGGCTGGAGGAGTCTATATGTCTAAGCACTATGTAAGACAAAAAATAAAAAACTGGCACGATGCTTTTAACTCGTGCCTTTTTTATTTTTAGTAGGATGATTGAGGAAGTGTCCGGAGCCTGCTTGCCGTAGGCAGGTTTCTATTTATCGAAAGCACCAACAAGTTTTCTGCGACATCCTTTATGGAATTGAAGTCATAAATGAAAATATTGAAATATAATGTCGCTATTTTTATCTTTAAGTTTTTTTCCAAAACTAACAAACAATAGCTTTAATTTGCGGTATAAAGGTGATTTCGGGTGGTTTTTGTGAAAACATCAAAAAAGGTGAGGCTTTTCAATAATGCCTTTTAAGTGAAAATACATAAAGGGTATTTTCATTGACAGTATAATCCATCCGGTGTTTCTTGCTAATCCTTCTAGACCACTTTCCTGCCAGCTGGTGCTTTAATGCCTCAGGTTTTCCAATGTCTTTGTAAGGATTATCCAAGATTGAATCGAGAAGTTTTTCTATTTTTTGTAAAAGAGCCTTGTTCCCAGTGTCTTGCCAGTACTGCAAATGGGTTTTAGCCTCAGGAGTGAGTACTATTTGCATAATGCTTTAAACTCTTCGACGGACATTTTAATGCCCTTTCCTTCTGCAATATCCTTATCTCCCTGCAAAATTTTTCCCACAAAATCAGGATCGTAGTTGCTTTCTTTGGAAACCTCGAATTTGATTTTTAGAGCTTTGGCAAAAGCCTTAAGTGCGTTTACTTG
Organism: Planktosalinus sp.; assembly: GCA_041748455.1. Classification (GTDB taxonomy): domain Bacteria; phylum Bacteroidota; class Bacteroidia; order Flavobacteriales; family Flavobacteriaceae; genus Planktosalinus. Next base: position 1,232 of record JBGTDF010000267.1, on the reverse strand, counting down.
TTCTCTGTTTTCAGTATGGATAATTATGGTACTGTTCATTGTAACTCAAATTTACGAAGTATTTCCCTAATTTGTTTGTCAAACATTGATCATTGCAAAAATTGCTACTTGCCTTTATGATAATTGTTATGCTCTCTACGAACCACAAAAATACTACGATGTGGGCAAGAAAATTATGTAATTATCAAAAATACGGAACATAATGTATCTAACAAAAATTAAAAGTTTGTCGTGAAGAAGAAGGTGTTTTAAGCTTGGGAGTTACTTATTGCTAATTTTTTGTAAATGCCAAAGTAAAAAAATGGTGTGATGTTTTAAGCCTGCCTACCCCCCCATCGCGAGCATTCGCTTATGCTGTAGTAGAATAAGATGTTAATGTACAGACCAAGGTATCATTCCTTCCTGCGCAAGGCTGAAGTCTATCTAAGTCTTTTGAAAGACAAAAAATAAAAACCTGGCGCGATGCTTTTAGCTCGTGCCTTTTCTATTTTTAGCAGGATGACGGAGGAAGTGTCCGGAGCCAGATTGCAACTCCCTTGAGGGGGGCGGAGGGGGGTGTTTTCCTATAAAAAAACGTTGCTAGTCAGAATCAAAATCAGTGGCAATCTCCTCAACCCTGCCGAAGGAGCCTATCTCTTCCTTCCCGTCATTCAGAATTTTTGTAGCGTAGCGGAGAAAATATCTGGAATCTTCGAGCAGCAGTAATGATGGATGGTGGGAGACCTTGAACGAGGAGGGGGGAAAGCTTGCCTACTGCAAGCAGGCTCGAAGGATTTTGAGAGGAGCTGATAGTAATAAGAAATAGCTTTAAGCTCGCTGCTGAAAGGCTGTAACAAGTGAGCTTAATGGTTGAAGATGAAACCGTCGAGGACACAGAGCAGGAACGGAGAAGGTAGAAAAAGAAGGCAACAGATTGCACCAATTTAATAATTTTTGAGCCCTCATTATTGATGACGAAAACTTTAGAGTTCTTTACAGTAAAATTGTTAATGTTAATGCAACTTTCCTCCCAAGCAGTAGGCAACGGTTTAAAACACTATTTAGAATTTTCACCTATTGAGAAAAGCCATTGATACTGAAAAACCTTAGATTTGTATAAAAGTATAATTGTATGGAATTAAATTGGAGCGATCATATACATTCTGATACCAAGGTGTTAATGGGAAAACCCGTCATCAAAAACTCAAGGATTTCAGTTGAGTTAATACTAGAGCTTTATGCTTCAGGATGGA
>JBGTDF010000266.1:0-3433 GCA_041748455.1 Planktosalinus sp. | reverse complement strand
AATGGAAATATAAGCACCAAATCTAGTGCGGTCTGTAATTTTATACCAAACCGAGAGATTGTGATAAATCCCTAAACAAAGATTGGCCAGTAAAATTAACGGAACAATTTTCATTGCCTCCCAATAAGCCGGGTCCCTTATTAAAATAACTTTCAAAACATCTGCAAAAACCACCACGGTAATCAATATCACGGCTCCAAAAGCCACAAAATACCGGGTAATTAAAGCATAAGTTTCCGGGGCATCTTTATGGGTTGCCCTGCTAAAAAAGAAAGGCTCTATCCCCATTCGGAAAGCAGTGGCAAAAAGGGTCATGAAAATAGCCAGTTTATAACAGGCGGAATATGCCCCAACTGCAGTTTCTGCAATATCTTCCGGTAGAATCCAATCTAAAAGAATCCTGTCAAAGGTTTCATTTACTGCAAAAGCGATTCCGGCGAAAAGCACGGGATACGCATAATGCATCATTTCTTTCCAAAGGGTTTTGCTGAAAGTATACTGTATTTTAAAATAGAAAGGAAGTGTCAGCATCCAGGTGACGGCACTTGCCACTATCATGGAAATAAAAATATAGGATATTTCAAAACCTTCTATATAAATATCGCCCAAAAATCCGGATGGGTTTTGTGCTGCTAATTTTGGTAGTACTAGTAAAAGAAACACATTCAATCCTAAGTTAATCGCCACATTTAGAATTTTCAGTATTGCATACCGCAGTGGTTTTTCTTTGGCGCGCAACCAGGCAAATGGAATAATAACCAGCGCATCTAAAACCAGAATATAAATAGCAAAGGTTATATATTCAACAGCTATTCCCGAAGCAGTTGCGATACCTTCCCGAAAAACATAGGCAAAGGCAAAAAACAAAAAGGTAGTAAATAGAATAGAAATAGTAGAGGTAGAGACGACAAGGCCTTTGTCTTTCTCTTTGTGAAAAAACCTAAAAAAAGCAGTTTCCATACCATAGGCCAAAACCACATTAAACAAAACCAGCCACGAAAAAATAATGGAAATAGCGCCATATTCCTTTACCGGAAGGATTGCAGTGTACAAGGGCACCAATAAAAAACTCAACATCCTGGGCAACACTGTTGCCAGGCCATAAATAAATGTTTGCTTAAATAATTTTTTTAGAGCGCCCAAAGAGATGTTTCGTTACAAACGCTAATTTATTGAAATAACCACACCGCGGCAAACGTTTTTACTTTTAGTTATCCCCCTTATTTGAAGAAGGATAATTAAGTGCTTCTATTTCTTTAAGGTCAAGAATTTTGTAATAATATCGTTTGTTATTCCTGCTGTAAGCTAGCACGGCTTCATTAGGACTTAATTCAAATGGGAAAAATTTTTGAATATCCGGAATGGGATTGTTCATTTCTTTTACCGGATTCTCATCCATAATCACGTCTTGCTTTGCAGAGGTTTTTAAATTTCCTTCATATTTTGAAGGGTTAGCGGCATCTTTTTGTAATACTGCTGCCATTCCCCTGAAATAAATGCTATCCGGCTTTACATCCTGCGAAAGGTTCCCTATTTCCAAAAAAACATGAATCCCACTTCCAAACTCCTGAGCACCGGCGAACCATTTTTGAAATGTTGCTTCTTTTATGGTAAAAGGTGGGTTTTGTTCAAAAACTTTGGTTCCGCTTGTACACGAAAAATGTATGCTTAACAAAACTAGGACCAGCAATACTATGGTGGATTTTATAGAAATCATAAATCGGTTTTGGGTTCTTAAAACAAATGTCCTGCCAAAAATACAAAAAATCGAACAGGAGTTTTTCGGTTTTTGGTTAAAAGAAACCCTCTCAAGATTTTAAAGCCTGAGAGGGTTGTATAAATTTTATAATATAGTATTGCCTAATTGTTAAGCGCTTCCGCGCCTCCTACAATTTCCAAAATCTCATTGGTAATTGCAGCTTGACGGGCTTTATTATAAGATAGTTTGAGTGCGTTGCGCAATTCTGTTGCGTTGTCTGTAGCTTTGTGCATCGCTGTCATACGCGCGCCGTGCTCACTTGCTACAGAATCCCTGATGCCGGTGAAAAGTTGTGTCTTTAAGCTTTTTGGGATCAACTGATTTATAATTTCTTCCTTGGAAGGCTCAAATATATAATCAGAATTTTGCAATGCAGGTCCGCCTTCCGGAATTTCTATGGGAACTATCGGCAAAAATTGCTCTTTGGCAACTATTTGTGTAGCTGCATTTTTGAACTGATTGTAAACCAAAACAATTTTATCATACTTGCCTTCTGTGAACAGCTCCATTAATTTTTCTGCTATCACAGAAACATTGTCAAAATTAAGCTCGTCAAAAATAAGATTGTTGTTCTCAATAACCGAATGGGTTTTCTTCAGGACATCATTCCCTTTTTTACCTACCGCATAAAAATGCACGTTTTTACCTGCATATGTAGTTGCTGCAAGGTTTTTAGCTTCCTTGATAATATTAGTATTGAATGCACCTGCAAGTCCGCGGTTTGAGGTTATCGCTACAATAAGCACATTCCTTACTTCACGTTCTTCAGCAAATTTGCTTTCGCTATCCCCTTCAAGAGTGGCACTAAGGGTTTGTAATAGTTGGGTCAACTTATCGGCATACGGACGCATAGCGGTTATCGCATCTTGCGCTTTTTTCAATTTGGCAGCAGAAACCATTTTCATGGCACTGGTAATCTGCATCGTTGAAGATACCGAGGTAATCCTGTTTCTTATTTCTTTTAAATTGGCCATTTTTAATAAAGTATTAAGTACTAAGTATTAAGACAGGTCTTTAGTCTTAATACTTAATAATCAAATCTAATTGTATTTTGCTGAAAGGTCTTTTGCAACTGCAGCAAGGGTATCTGTAACCTCATCAGTCAATCTACCTGCTTTTAGCTCATCCAGCATGCTTCTGTGTTTTGCATTTAAAATCTCCAGGTAGTCCCTTTCAAATTCTTTTACTTTTTCCACCGGAACTGCACGCAATAAGTTTTTGGAACCTGCATAAATGATTGCAATTTGGTCTTCCACGGTAAATGGATTACTTTCTGCTTGCTTTAATATCTCTACGTTGCGTCTTCCTTTTTCGATAACGTTCAAGGTCGCTGCATCCAGATCAGAACCAAACTTGGCAAAAGCCTCCAGTTCCCGGAATTGTGCCTGATCCAGTTTTAAAGTACCAGCTACTTTTTTCATCGACTTGATTTGCGCATTTCCTCCCACACGAGATACCGAAATACCAACGTTAATCGCCGGGCGAACCCCTGCGTTAAATAAATCTGTTTCCAAAAATATCTGTCCGTCAGTAATAGAAATTACGTTTGTTGGGATATACGCAGAAACGTCAGCTGCCTGTGTTTCAATAATTGGTAATGCGGTTAATGAACCACCACCTTTTACTTTATCCTTTAAAACATCCGGCAAGTCGTTCATTTCCTTTGCAATTCCA
>JBGTDF010000265.1:0-2439 GCA_041748455.1 Planktosalinus sp. | reverse complement strand
GATGCGCCCGGGTATAGGGTACTCCATCAATCCCGGATTTAATCAATATTATGAAGAACTGAGGTACCAGCCCAATATCGCGGGAGGCATGTCTGAAGAGGAAATTCTCATTTATTCTAGATTTCAGAATACGTTATATGGACCACCTAATCAAAATTACAGCAGTAGTCTTAGTTTTGATTTAAGCAATACTTTAGAAGCAAAAGTGCGGGACAGGGACAGTACTGCGACAGATTTAAAACGCATTAGTTTACTAAACAATTTAAATTTCAGGACAGCTTACAGTATTTCCGCCGACAGTTTAAAATGGAGTCCATTAAATATCACAGGGAGTATTCCTATTGTTGAAAAACTGGATATAAACTTTAGTGGTATCCTTGATCCTTATGCTTTAAATAATAATAACCAAAGAATAAACACCTTCAATATTGACAACGGCGGAAGTTTGTTCAGGCTTAGCAGTGCTAATATGAGTTTTAATTATTCCTTTTCCAGCAGGGATTTTGAAAGGGAAAATACAAATCCTGTTGAAAACGAAACCTTCCGAAGTGGTGGAAGACCTGATGATTTGTTTGGCGAAGCCAATGATTTTTCAAATCCTTCCTATATAAACAATACCCAGGAAGAAGAAGAAAATGTAAACATAGGAAGATATAATTATGCTATTCCCTGGGATTTCAGGCTGGCATATACCATTACCTATTCCAATGAAAGGCGGCAAAATGAAATATCTTCGCATTCCTTAATGTTTAGCGGTAATGTGGACTTATCCCCACGGTGGGCTGTGGGAGCATCCTCAGGATATGATTTTAAACTAAAAGGTGTTACTTTTACACAGTTCCGGTTTCAGCGGGATTTAGAAAGCTGGCAAATGAGTTTTAACTGGGTACCTTTTAGTTCCCAAAGTTCGTGGTATTTCTTTGTCGGAATCAAATCTTCTGTGTTAAGCGACATTAAATATGACAAACGACGGGAAAGGGATCAGCAGCTTTAACCAGGGAATTTATAAATTCTAAATTATATATTTATGATGACCAAAAAAATCATTCAAACCAAAAACGCACCGGCCCCCATAGGCCCATACAATCAGGCAGTTTTAATAGGAAATATGCTATATACTTCCGGCCAAATAGCCATAGACCCTGCAACCGGGGAACTGGTTATGGAAAATATACAGCAAGAAACCAGACTGGTAATGGAAAACATCAAGGCTATTTTAACCGAAGCAGGTATGACGTTTGAAAATGTGGTAAAAACATCTATATTTATAAAAGATATGCACGATTTCAGCAAAATCAATGAAGTGTATGCCACTTACTTTAACGAGGCAACGGCACCTACCAGGGAAACAGTGGAAGTAGCAAATTTACCCAAATTTGTCAATGTCGAAATTTCAGTAATTGCTGTTTTATAAAAAATGAGGATATACAAGTTTTACTAATCACAAACTAACCAAACCCTATGGTTCTCTCTACCATTGATTATGTAATTTTAATAAGCTTTTTTGTTGTTTCCATTGTTATAGGAATTCTCGTTGCAAAACAAAGCGGGAAAAATACCGAATCCTTTTTTCTTTCCGGAAGAAATATGCCTTGGTGGTTATTGGGCTTTTCCATGGTTGCAACCACCTTTGCAGCAGACACCCCAAACTTTGTTGCAGGTGTAATAAGGGAAGACGGTGTTTATGGCAACTGGATATGGTGGAGTTTTCTTCTTACCGGTATGGTGACCGTTTTTTTCTATGCCAAATTATGGCGCAAAAGTGGTGTTACCACAGATTTGGAATTCTATGAATTGCGCTACAGCGGAAGAAGCGCTGCATTTTTAAGGGGCTTCCGGGCTATTTACTTAGGCGTGTTCTTCAACATAGTTATTATGGCAAATGTGTGTCTTGCCGCAATAAAAATAGGGCATGTGATGTTTGGTTTTTCTGAATTCCAAAGCTTGTTCATAGCCTGTACCGTAACGGTATTCTATTCCATGCTGGGAGGTTTGCGCGGTGTTCTGATAACAGACTTCATTCAGTTTATAATTGCGATGGTAGGAAGTGTCTGGGCAGCTATTTATATAGTAAACCACGAAGCCATCGGCGGACTCGAAACCATGCTTGCAGCACCACAGCTGGAAGGCAAACTGGATATGTTCCCTGATTTTAGTAACTGGGAAATCCTCGTACCTATGTTTATTATTCCGCTTGCAGTGCAATGGTGGAGTGTCTGGTATCCGGGGGCAGAACCGGGCGGGGGTGGTTATATTGCACAACGCATGCTTGCCGCCAAAGATGAAAAACACGCTACCTGGGCAACCCTTTTCTTTAATTTTGCACATTATGCCCTTCGTCCATGGCCGTGGATAATTATTGGTCTGGCATCTTTGATTGTATATCCTGATATCGCCAGTTTACAAAACGCCTTCCCTGATTTTAACCCGGATTATGTG
>JBGTDF010000264.1:0-4107 GCA_041748455.1 Planktosalinus sp. | reverse complement strand
TTATAGGCGGACATACCCACACCTTTTTACCGAAACCTGTTTTGGTCAAAAACAAAAACGGAAAAGAAATGCTGATAAACCAGGTGGGTTTTGGAGGTATTAATTTAGGCAGAATTGACTTTTATTTCGATGAAAAAGGAGAGGTCTCTACAGATGCGGTTAGTATTCTGGTTTAATATGTATATATTTGACTTTGAATCTTACGATATATGAATTATAAAAAAGCATTATTTGTTCCGGTACTTGTACTGTTGTCTTTTCCTTTATTTGCACAAAATGATCCGGTGTATTCCCCTACTGTAATACAATCTGCAGAAAAAGAACTTGCCATTTCCCTTTCCGGGGATAAAATTAATAACATAATCCACCCAAAATCCACGCTTATAAAAACAAGTAAAACTGCTGTACTTGTTGCTGAGCCACTTTTATTTAGTATTTATGGCGAAAAAACTATTCTCAATCAGAAACCCTATGAAGTGCACCACATCAACAATTACTGGGTGATAAGAGGAACTGCCAACAAAAATGTGGAAGGTAGCGGAAGGTTTTTAATCGTTTTGGACGACAGGGATGCCAGGGTGATTCGTATGGATTATTTAAGGTAATTATTATATTTTAAAGCATTGCTAAAAAATCATCTTCTGTAATAATAGGCACTCCCAGACTGTCTGCTTTCGTTTTTTTGCTCGGCCCCATATTTTCCCCGGCTACGACAAAATTTGTTTTTGCCGAAATAGACCCGGAAACCTTACCCCCATTATTTTCGATAAGTTTCTTTAATTCGTCACGGGATACCTTTTCAAAAACTCCTGACACCACAAAAATGTTGCCTTTTAATGTATCTGTTTGTCCCAAAAGTTCTTCTTCTGAAATCTGCATCTGTACACCATAAGATTCCAGTCTGGAAATAATTTCCAGGTTATCTTCTTTGCTGAAAAATTCCAAAACGCTTTCAGCTATTTTCTCGCCTATTTCATCCACCATAATCAATTCCATTGCGGTGGCATTTTTTAAGGCGTGGATGCTTTTATAATGTTTGGCCAATTTCTTGGCGACTGTCTCGCCCACAAACCGTATCCCTAAAGCAAACAAAACCCTTTCAAACGGGATTTGTTTTGATTTCTCAACACCTTCCACTAAGTTTTCAGCACTTTTCTGCGCCATTCTTTCCAATGGCAGCAAATCCTCCACTTTTAAGGTATATAAATCTGCATAGTTTTGCACCAGCCCTTGTTTGTATAATAACTCTACAGTTTCTCCTCCAAGGCCTTCTATGTCCATCGCTTTACGCGAAATAAAATGCTGGATGCGTCCCGTGATTTGTGGCGGGCATCCATAGAAATTAGGGCAATAATGCTGGGCCTCCCCTTCTTTTCTGACAAGCTCTGTCTCGCATTCGGGGCAGAGGGTGAGGTATTGGGTGGGGCTGGATTCCATAGTTCTATGGGTAAAATCCACCCCGATAATTTTTGGAATGATTTCCCCTCCTTTTTCGACAAATACCATATCCCCTTCCCGAATGTCCAGTTTTTCTACCTGGTCTGCGTTGTGCAAGGAAGCCCTTTTTACAATGGTTCCTGCCAACTGTACCGGTTCCAGATTTGCAACCGGAGTGATGGCACCTGTGCGCCCCACCTGATAGGTTATTTTTTTTAACAACGTTACTGCTTGTTCTGATTTAAACTTGTAGGCCATCGCCCAGCGCGGGGATTTTGCGGTGTAGCCCAATTCCTCCTGTTGCTGTAAACTATTGACTTTTACTACCACCCCATCGGTTTCATAAGGCAGTTCGTGTCTGTGAATATCCCAATAGTGGATAAAATCCAGCACTTCTTTTATGTCTTTGGCTAGTGTAACAGCTTCCGGAACTTTGAAACCCCATTCCCGGGCTTTCTGCAGCGCATCCATCTGGGTATTCACGGGCAACCTGTCCCCCACCAGATTATACATCAAACAATCGAGTGGCCGTCTGGCAACCTCAGCACTATCCTGCAATTTTAAACTTCCCGATGCGGTGTTTCTGGGATTGGCATAAGGCTCTTCCCCATTTTCCAGCCGCTCTTCATTCATTTTTACAAATCCGGCAATGGGCAATACAATTTCGCCACGAATATGAAACTTCTCCGGATAATCGCCTTTTAAATGCAATGGCACAGACCGGATGGTTTTTATATTAGCTGTTACATTATCCCCCTGAAAACCATCGCCACGGGTCACGGCTTTTTCCAAAACACCATTAACATAGGTAAGGTTCATGGAAGCGCCGTCATATTTTAATTCGCAAGTGTAATTTACCTCGCCATCCACCATTTTTTTAATGCGCTTTTCCCAATCCAGCAAATCCTCTTCAGAATAAGAGTTATCGAGGGAGTGCATACGGAATTCATGAACTACGGTTTCAAAATTTTTGGTAATGGCACCACCTACACGGAGTGTTGGCGAATTCGCATCAAAAAACTCAGGATGTTTTGCTTCGAGCTCTTGAAGTTGCTTGAGTTTTTGATCAAATTCAAAATCACTTATTACCGGTGCATCCAACACATAATAGTTGTAATTATGCTGGTGAAGTTCCTCTCTCAGTGTTTTGATTTGCTGTTCTGTATTCATTCCGTAAAGATTAAGAAAGTAAGCGAAATTTGCAAAAATTATATGTAAAACAACTGTTTAAAATGTAGCGGAAACCATTCGGTCTTTTCCATACATATCTTTTCGCAATTCTATATGCTGAAAGCCTGTCTCCTCAAGCATGGAAACAACTTCTGCGCCAAGGGCTTCATTGATTTCAAAATACAAAACGCCGGCTTCGTTTAAATGGTTTTTGGCCAATTGCGCTATTTTTTTATAAAACAATAATGGGTTTACATCCGGGACAAACAAAGCGAGATGAGGCTCATGTTCCAATACATTTTTGCTCATTAGTTCTTTTTCTTCCTCCTTAATATAAGGCGGATTGGAAACTATCAAATGCCATTTCCCTTTCAAAACTTCCGTATGCAAAATATCCTCTTCGAGAAAAGCAATTGCCACTTGGTTTAATTGTGCATTTGCTTTTGCCGTTTGTATGGCTTCTTTGGAAACATCCAGCGCGGTAACCTTTGCATTAGAAAGGTTCTTTGCCAAAGAAATGGCAATACAGCCACTGCCGGTGCCGATATCTAAGATGGTGACCTCCCCTTTTTTCATTTTTAAAGAATCTAAGATCCAGTCCACAAGTTCTTCGGTTTCGGGCCTAGGGATTAGTACTGCCGGGTTGACATAAAACGGGAGTCCGTAAAACTCTGTTTCCCCGATAATATATTGTATGGGAATTTGCTTCCTTAATTTTTCCAAAGCATTTTCCATCTGTTGCTCTTCTTCAGGACTCAACTCCTTTTGGGGTTCCAGCGCCATTTCCGTCCTGTTCATCTTCAAATAATGAGCACAAAGAATGGTAAAAAAAGAAGTGATTTCCTCCTTTGGATAAAGAGAATCCAATTGGTTGATAAAATAAGCTTTGTAGGTTTTTAATTGCATAGGTTTAAACTCTCAAATCTCCTTCAACATCCATACATTACAGGAATAATGTCCGGTGTCACCCATTGGTCCGTCCAAATACTGAAATCCTTCTTTAACATATAATTTTCGGGCAGCTTCCATGTAAGGCATGGTCTCCAGGTAGCATTTTTCAAAGCCAAACTCTTTTGCACTCTCCAGACATTTCTTGATCATTGCTGCACCAATCCCCCTGCCCCTGGCTTTTGGCGAAAAATACATTTTTTGCAGTTCGCATACATTCCCCTCAAAATTATCCAACTGCCTGATTCCGCAGCCACCAAGTATTTCACCATTTTCTTCCACTACAAAATAACAGGATTTGTTTTCGCTATAGGTTTCATACATAATATCCAAAGAAGTATCTGCATATGCAGTTCCTACTTTTGGGACACCAAATTCCAGTAAAACATCCCGGATAAGCTTGGCAATCTGTGGATTGTCTTTTTGTGCAACAGGTCTTATCACTAACTCGTTCATTCCCGATTAATATGCTATTTTTGTGAGGTAAAGTTAACCAAATATTTAGTTGCACACGCACGAAAACTACATAAGAAGATGTCTTGCCCTTGCCCA
>JBGTDF010000263.1:0-6962 GCA_041748455.1 Planktosalinus sp. | reverse complement strand
GTAGGTTTTGAATCTACAATGGTGCGTTTGCCGCACACCACCAGTGAATTGGAATTACTATTTAAGATAAAAGAGCTGAATGCAAATGACGACATCGATGGTTTTATCATTCAATTGCCACTGCCCCCTCAAATCAATACACAAAAAGTTTTAATGGCAGTGGATCCCAGTAAAGATGTGGATGGATTCCATCCGGAAAATTTCGGCAAGATGGCATTAGATATGAGTACCTTCATACCTGCTACACCATTCGGTATATTAGAACTTTTAGAGCGGTATAATGTAGAGACAAAAGGAAAACATACCGTTGTTATAGGGAGAAGTCATATTGTGGGTAGACCAATGAGTATTTTGATGGGAAGAAAAGGATGGCCGGGAAATTCCACAGTGACACTTACACATAGCGAAACTAAAAATATAACTCAGATTACCTCACAGGCAGACATAATTATTTCAGCACTTGGTGTCCCTAATTTTCTAAAGGCAGAAATGGTTAAAGAGGGAGCTGTGATTATAGATGTTGGCATTACCAGAGTACCTGATGAAACAAGTCCAAAAGGCTATAAAATTACCGGGGATGTTGATTTTGAAAATGTAAGCAAGAAAGCCTCTTTTATTACACCCGTGCCGGGAGGTGTAGGTCCTATGACTATTGCAATGTTATTGAAAAACACCTTGCTGGCGCGTGAAATGAAAAATCTAATCAATAATTAGTTTTCATCTACCTGGGGTTTTCCGTATTCCTTTTTATAGATTCGCAACACCAGTAAAAACATACTGATCAATAATGGGCCAAAAATCAAGCCCATAAACCCAAATATGGGGATGCCTATAATAACACCGATAAGGGTTATCAAAGGGTGTATATCTGCCAGTCTTTTTTGTATTACAACCCTGAAAACATTATCTGTAGAACCCACTACCACTAATCCATAGATTAGCATTACCGTACCTTCCCAATTCTGTCCTGTAGAATACATTATTATAACCACAGGAAGTATGCCCAGTGCAGTTCCAATAAACGGGATCATCGACCCAATGGTCGTAATCACAAACCAAAACCATGGATTAGGCACCCCTAAGGCATAAAACCCAATAACAGCAACCAGCCCCTGAAGTATAGCTACCAGAGGAATACCTATAGCGTTAGATTTCACTATACTTTCAATATCCTTGCCTATAATACTAATGTTTTCAGGTCTCAAGGGTAAATAAGAATATATAGATTCAATAAATTGTTTACGATTTACCAGCATAAAGTATAATAAGAAATACATAATACTTATCGCTATTATTATATTAAAGGAATCACCCAGAAGACTTTGAAAATTATCTGACATCCATTGAGAAGTTTGTTCAGAATCAATGGAGGAAGTTATATTTATACCAATACTCTCTTCAATTGTAGCAAGTTGTTCCTGCACTATTAAAATAGCAGAATTTGCTCTTTCAAGGCCTCTTTTTATTTTAGATAAAAGCATCATGGAAACCAAGCCAATAGGCAGGAGAATCCCCACGAGGGAGAGGGTCATTAGAAATATGGCTGCAACCGGTGGTCTCCAGCCTTTTCTAACAAGTGCCCGCATTGCATTTCTACAAATAATATATAAAGTAATTGCCCCTAATAAGCCTGTTAAATAAGGAATAAGTTCTCTAAATATTAAAATCCCAAGAGATAAAATAAGCAAGAGTGTAAACGTTTGCCTAATTATATTTTGGTTTATTTGTTGCATTTTTTCTATAAAAATTTGAAAGCTTTACTCTTAGAGTTTGAATTTTAAGAAGGACTTATCCATTGTATTCTTTTGAATTATAACTGCAATCTTTAAAAAGTGAACGCATATTTTCAGATAATCTTCACTGAGTTTAATGATTGCAGTAAATGGATAAGTGTGAAAGAAATTTTTTAAAAAATAGTATGGATTAATTTCTAATCGACGTCTGTATCTTTCCGGTTTTTTAACAGACCGATACCGGCTAAAAAGAATATAATTCCCAAAATAATTAAAGCCCACGGGCTAATTCCTAATTCCATGCTTCCAAAAGCACCTAAAAGCCCCATTATTAATCCAATGGCACCTGCTATAGTCAAAATAAATCCTAATATTTTTATCATAAGTTAGTTGTTTAATTATGCTAAATTTAATGCAATCTTTCTCAGATAAAAGATTTATTAACAAAATATTCTTATTTGTCGCTATTCTTCCTCCTCTTGTTTTTCCCATCCCACCATAAAATATTTGAAAGGGGCGCTATCCGGAATTTGTGTAGCCTCTATTTTTGCTCCAAATTCATTTCTTACATTTTCAGGCAATACCTCCCTGTCAATAGTAACATATACATCTGTTTCCACTAAAGAGATTACCACAGACATCATAGTACTCTGTATAGAAGAAATAGTGTAGTTGTCTTTTAAATCTTTAAATGTGCTTTTAAGCGTAAGTCCTTTTTCGGTCTTATACCGTTCATCAAAAATTTGAATGTTGGATATTTTGGATTCGGGGTCATTGTTATTTTTTGGCGAAAGCAAAAGTAATTTTGTACCTCCTTTTTCATAAATTTCAACTTCCCCGCCTTGCACTAAAAAGATTTCCCTGGGAAGAAGGGTAACTACAGAATCCTGTGCATAAATGGAATCGAGTTGATTAATTTTTGTAGTTTTGGTTAAATGGCCTACATCTGTTTTGGTGATAAGAAAAACATCTTTTTCTTTACTGCATTGTACAAATAGTAAGGTAAGTAAACTTAATAAAACAATATTCTTTGTCATTGTTGAGGTTTGTTTGTTGTGATTTAAATTAGTTATTTTAACATTCTTCCTAAAATTCCCAAAACACTTCTTATTACCGTTGGGCTTGTTAAGACTTTAGTCAATGGGTTTTGTGTAGTTCGTCTTCTGGTGGTAGTAGTTCTTGTATTTCTGTTGCTATTGCCTGTTGGTCTGCTTGTGGATGCACGTGTTGCGGCTTCTCTTTCTTTTTGCGCCTTTTCAATAGCATCGTCTTGTTCTGCACGTGCAATTTTTTGATTCAATAATTCATAAGCACTTTCCCTGTCTATGGTTTCATTATACTTTCTTACTAAAGCAGAGTTAGTAGCTAATACAGTTATTTCTTCTGCATTAAGTATACCCATTCTACCCATAGGAGCCCTTAGCATAGTAGCGGCAAGTGGTGTGGGAATCCCTTTTTCATTTAAAGCAGAAATAAACGCTTCTCCTATTCCTAGGGAGGTAAGTACTTCATCGGTTTTATAGTATTCTGAAATAGGATAATTTTCAGCAGAAAGTTTTATGGCTTTTCGGTCCTTAGCGGTAAAAGCCCTTAGTGCATGTTGTACTTTTAAACCTAACTGGCTTAGTACAGCATCCGGGACATCGGTAGGGTTTTGTGTAACAAAAAAGATGCCCACGCCTTTTGAGCGGATAAGTTTTATAATACTTTCAATTTGGTTGAGTAATGGTTTTGTTGCCTCATTAAAAATAAGATGTGCTTCTTCAATAAACAATACCAGTTTTGGTTTATCACTATCTCCTTGTTCCGGAAAAGTTGCATATATTTCTGCCAGTAAACACAACATAAATGTGGAGAATAACTTAGGCCTGTCCTGAATATCCGTTAGTCTTAAAATATTTATATATCCTTTACCGGTTTCATCCAGTCTCAGAAGGTCTTCAGGATCAAATGAGCGTTCCCCAAAAAATAAATCAGCACCTTGTTGCTCCAGCTCCACAATTTTTCTAAGTATGGCACCAGTAGATGCAGTAGAAATGCGACCATATTCTTTCTCAAACGCATCCTTGCCATGATCTGTACTGAATTGTAATATTTTTTTAAGGTCTTTCAGATCCAGCAACGGCAAATGTTTATCGTCGCAATATTTGAATATAATCGAAAGAATTCCGGACTGAACATCAGACAAGTCCAAAATTCTGGAAAGTAATACAGGTCCAAATTCAGAGACAGTTGCCCGCATTCTTACTCCTTTTTCTTCGGAAAGGCTAAGCAATTCTACCGGAAATTTTTTAGTTTCAAACGGAAGCCCAATTTTCTGATGCCTGTCTGTAATAAATGGTTTTTCTTCTCCGGGTTGTGCTATTCCACTTAAATCCCCTTTTATGTCCATCAAGAGCACCGGCACTCCTTTTTCCGAAAGGTTTTCAGCTAAAACCTGCAAGGTAACCGTTTTTCCGGTCCCTGTTGCCCCGGCAATTAACCCATGTCTGTTGAGTGTTTTTAAAGGGATTTTTACATGTGCATTTGTGATGGTTTCACCGTTAAGCATGGCAGATCCCATAACTATAAAATCCCCTTTAGTAGTATATCCTTCCGTGATGTGTTTAAAAAAATTTTCTTTGTTAGACATAACTTTAAATTTTTGATAAAAATAAGAATTGTATTGTTTGTATTCTGAATTTTAGGCATTAATATTATTTTAAAAAAAAAGAACCGTCACAAGTTTAGTAACGATTCTTTTAGTATTGTATAAAATAGGGGTATTACTTTATTACTAATTTTTTAATTTGAGTATTTTCCATTTGTTTTATGGATACAAAATAAAGCCCGCTTGCATATCCCGAAATGGGTAGGGAAATCGTATTGTTTCCTATGCCCGATATGCTTCCGGAGCGATAAACAACTTGTCCTAAAGCATTGGTTATTTGAATATCTATGTCTTCTGTAGGGATGTTTTGAAAATTAATAAATACTTCACCGGATGCCGGATTAGGATACATCACAAAATCGGTAGCTACATTTTCCCTTACATTTAATACACCTTCCACATTAATATTGTCAATATAGGTGCTATTGCCAAAACCATTAATATTTATAAATTTTACCTGAATGAACCCTCCTAAATAATCAGATAAATCTATTTCTTCGGTTCTCCAGTTACCAGCAGCATTAGGAGTCCAGTTACTGGTTATGTAAGTAGGCATGGTAGATAAAACCAAACCTTGTTTTAAATAGACAGTAGTGTAATTTTCACCACAGTCTGCAGAGATTTCAACCCGCAATCCGTCTGAAAACGTAGCAGAATACTGTGCTTTTGCTAAATCAAAAGACAATAAAGCCGAAGTTGCAAATGTCAAATCAAATATTTCGGTTATAAATGTATCTTCTTCTCCATCGCCGTCATAAGTGTAATTATTGACAAAGCTTGTAGTAGTATTTGCACCATTACTTCCGGTTACTCCCGTTCTTTCCTCCCATGTTAGATTATTATCGGGATTTAAAATTACCCATCCCGCAGGAGGGAAACCATTGGTTTCAAAATCTTCCGTAAAATCTATCGGTGTAGCATTTATTGTTGCAAAAAATGACAAATCCTCTTCGTTGTTGGATTGATTCTGATCCCCGGCGAGAATTACAGAGACTGTTAAAGTATATTCTCCTGATGTTACCAAATCAACGGGTTCCTCAAATTCAAAATTTATTTGCTGACCTGCATTTAAAGTTCCTGTGTAAGTCTCTTCTATAGCAGGTTCACTGTTTAACTGGTATCTTAAAATAAAATTTGATTGTTGTACCAGACCTAAATTAGAAATGGTTGCACTGACTAACACAGGGTCTTCATTACAAACAAAATTAAAATCACTGATATTATTATTTATGGACAATACTGCAAGATCATTGTTGAGGGAACAATTTAAAAGCCCTCCTCCATAGAAATTGGCGTTAGACCGCCTTCCTTCCCATCCTAAAGTGGTGTTTTTTGCTACAGCAGCATACCACATAGATGCAGATGGATCTGTAATAGGTATTGTTATCGAATTAGTGCCTGAAGTTCCCACGACTTCCATATACTTTTCTCCTAAAATATAAAGATCATAGGAATTTGCATTAGTCACAGCATTCCAGTTAAAAGTAGCTTCATCACCACATACTTGTGTGACTTGTAAACCGGTTACTAAGTTTGCTATGGAAAAATTTGCATCGCTCACATCTTGAAAAGCTCCACTGCTAACACGTATTAATGCTTCTCCCGTTATGGCACTTGGAACTGTCCAGGAGAAAAGTCGTAAAGCACTGTTTACGGTAGCTATAGTTGTCCAGCTTCCACCATTATTAGTAGAATATTCCAGAAGGAAATTACTTGAGGTATTTGTGGCGTCCCAGTGAATTGCTTCCTGTTCGCCCGGAACAAAACTTTCTTCCCCATTAGGATAGGTAAGTACAAGATTTTCTGAAATAATTTCATACACAACGAAATATTCCTGCGGCCCGAAAGGAACGTTAAATCCTGTAATTTCTATAGTGTAGTCTCCTGCATCCGGGGTGTTAAATAAAACCTGCTCCATATTATTCAATCGGTCAATTCCTGTTGTTGCAGGAGTATCCAGATTGGTTGGATTAGGTGTTGGGTCTAGAATCCAGGGTAAAAAGGAAGTATTTGAAGGGTTTTTAACAACCAAATCCAAATCATTTACCAATGCGGGGTTTGCACCTGCAGCGGCAGCAGGGTCTGTCCAGTAAACCATAAACCTTGCTTGTGTTGTTCCCGCGGGAACGTTTATAGTGTGTGTATTTGTATTACCCTGTGAAACAGTTGCAGTAAGATATCTTTCCTCTTCAATTAGTTTGCCTGCTCTTGTCCCATTTACGATTCCCCAGCCAAATTTATAATCAGGTCCCACATTACCATAATCGTTAGCAGTGTTTAAAAGGGTCGCTTTTATAAGTCCGGAAGGTGGATGATTGCCCCCGTTTAGTTCGGCATATAGCTCATAAAGCTGAGCAGAAACCCCTGCAATGCCGGGTGCAGCTCCTGAGGTACCACCAAACACAAGGTAACCGTTATTCTCACTTGTGGAATTTTGGTTTTGACCATTTGCGGTTATATCAGGTTTTATCCTTCCATCGTGTGCCGGTCCGCGGCTACTGGATCCTGCAAGTACACCGTCAAAAAATACATTGGCAGTTGCAATTACATTTTTACCTTGTTTATGCCCTCCGGTAATA
>JBGTDF010000262.1:0-2845 GCA_041748455.1 Planktosalinus sp. | reverse complement strand
ATTTGGGCATCTTATGCGGTTACGTTTACTATTATATGCCCCAATTATAATAGTCGACAAAGTTTGGGAAGGGCAAGTCTGAAGAGGCTTGCCCTTTATTTTTTGAAATTATTTTGAAATTTTTTAGAGTTGAAAAAATCGCTGTAATTTAATTTGTTAATTTGTAGGAAGAATTATTAAAAAACGAACATTAAAATCGATAAAAATCAAATAAATACGATTAAATGTAAAATAAATTTTGTTTTTTCGAAATTTGTTTTTACATTCGTTGTATACTTATGCAAGTAATTGTTGTCACGAGCCCCAAATGTGACAACATTAAATAAAGAAAGTGAGCCGAGAGGCTCGCTTTTTTTATTACATGTATTTGGTTAAGTAAAGAAAGTGAGCCGAAAGGATCACTTTTTTTATTACATGTATTTGGTTAAATAAATAAAGTGAGCCGAAAGGATCACTTTTTTTATAACATGTAGGTGTGTGATTTAATCTGTTAATTAAAACCTGTTTGAAGGCTTAATCAAAAGATTGCATTTCTATAAGGCCATTATAAACCCCTTTTCTTTTTACCAACTCCTGGTGGGTACCTTGTTCCACAATTTCCCCTTTTGACAATACCACAATGACATCTGCAGCTTGTATGGTGGAAAGCCTATGTGCAATGACAATGGACGTCCTGTTTTTCATCATATTTTCCAGGGCATTTTGGACCAGTCGCTCGCTTTCCGTATCCAGCGAAGAGGTAGCTTCATCAAGGATCATTATTGGCGGGTTTTTAAGAACAGCCCGTGCAATGCTTAACCTTTGTTTTTGACCACCACTTAATTTGTTACCGCTATCACCAATATTGGTTTCCAAGCCTTTTGGCAAATCTTTTACAAATTCCCAGGCATTAGCTATTTTCAGGGCTTCTATAATTTCATTATCCTCTGCATTTACTTTTCCCAAAAGTAAATTTCCTTTAATAGTATCATTAAAAAGTATGGAGTCCTGGGTTACCAATCCCATCAGATTCCTTAGGGAATGCACCGTCATATCCTTGATATTGATACCGTCTATTTTAATTTCGCCCTCATTAACGTCATAAAACCTGGTTACTAAATTGGCAATGGTGCTTTTTCCACTTCCGCTTTGACCTACGAGGGCTACGGTAGCTCCTTTCGGCACTTTGACCGAAAAGTTTTTCAATACCATTTCCTCTTCATATTTAAAGGAAATGTTTTCTATGGAAATTTCGCTCTCAAAAGTTTCTTTTACAATGGCATCCGGCTTATCGTCTATGGTGTTTTCGGTTTCTAAAATCTCCAAAATCCTTTCTGCCGCGGCATTTCCTTTTTTGACACTATAGGAAGCTTTGGAAATTGCTTTAGCGGGAGTTAAGATGTTATATGCAAGACCCATATAGACAATAAACAATTCAGGGGCAAGGCTTTGTTCCACTAACACCATCTGACCACCATACCATAATAATACAGCAATGACGCTTATACCCAAGAATTCACTCGCCGGTGAGGCAAGGTTTTGACGGTTGAGCAATTTATTGGAAAAATTATAAAATCTATTGGTAGACTCTTTGAATTTGTCTGAAAAAATAGTTTCTGCATTAAATCCTTTTATAATTTTTAACCCGCCCAGGGTTTCTTCCAATATGGAAAGAAAATTACCTTGCTCCCTTTGCACTTTGTCTGATTTTCGCTTTAGCGATTTTCCAATCAACGATATCAGAAATCCGGAAACAGGAATGAAAATAAATACAAAGATGGTCAACTTCACACTGATGAGAAACATGGCAACGATGGTAAATAAAATCATAAGCGGCTCCCGAACAATTAATTCCAATATGGAAAGAAAAGAATGTTGTATTTCCAAAACATCACTGGTGATTCTAGCAATGGTATCGCCTTTTCTTTTTTCGGAATAGTGGGAGAGGGGCAATTCAATGGTTTTTTTGTACAGCGCATTTCTCAAATCTTTTAAAACCCCATTTCGTAAAAAAGTAATAAAATACATCGCCAGATAATTAAAAATGTTTTTCATTAAAAACATGCTGATAACAAGGATCACCATAAATAACAAAACATCATCCACACCTTGATTTGCTTTTTGTGTGACGAAATAGTTTAGGGAATCTTCGGCATAACTTTTAGCATCTGATAATCCTGTCCAGACGGGTTTTATGTTTAGTTGTTTTGTATTGTCAAATAAAACCGAAAGCATTGGGAACAAGGAAACCATGGCAAGCGTTCCAAAAAGCGCATAAAATATATTGGAGATAATATTTAAAATCGCGTATACCTTATAAGGTTTTGCAAAGCGAAAAATTTTCCTGAAGTATGTCATTTAGTTTTTAATAAATGGAACTTATTGTTTTAATGATTTTAAACCCCTAAATCTTTGGTTACTTTTAAGATTTTGTCCTCTAGCTTTTTGGAAACCAATGCGAAATCCTCTTCCTTTTCCAGCTCTTCGCGTAGGCTAATATAGAATTTTATTTTTGGTTCCGTGCCACTGGGCCTGGCGGCTATTTTAGTTCCATCTTCGGTTATATAAATTAAAACATTGGATGCCGGGATATCTAGATTTTCAAAGGTCCCGGTTAACCTATTTTCTGCGCGGGAGAGACTGTAATCCTCAATTCTAACCACATTGGAACCTCCTATTTTTTCAAATGGATTAGCTCTGAGGTCCACCATCATTTGTTTGATTTCTTCAGCACCTTCAATTCCTCTTTTTACCAAAGAAACTAAATGCTCCTTATAAAATCCATGCTTTTTGTACAGTCCAAGTAATCTGTTGTAAGTAGAGCTGTTTTTTTCTTTGGCTTGTGCTGCTATTTCGCAAGCCAGAA
>JBGTDF010000261.1:0-13717 GCA_041748455.1 Planktosalinus sp. | reverse complement strand
ATTTTAAAGAAAATCCCGATGCCTTGCATAAAAATGCAGTTTTTGGATATTTAAATCGTTATGAATGGTATTTATTGGAAAGGAAACATTTGAATCATCACTTTAATCAGTTTAACTTATTATAATTTTCAACCCTCTCAGGGTTTTGAACCCTGAGAGGGTTAATCTATATCTATGGAACAACAACCTTACGTAAAACAAACAATCAACAACCACATCGCCACGATAGAGTTTTTCCATCCGGCGCACAACAGTCTGCCGGGCGTTTTGCTGGCACAATTGGCTGAAAATATTACCGATGCAGGTCAAAACGAGGAAGTAAAAGTTATTATCCTGCAAAGCGGTGGTGATCGCACTTTTTGTGCAGGCGCCAGTTTTAGCGAACTCATTTCCATCAATGACGAAAAAACAGGGGAAATCTTTTTCAGTGGCTTTGCAAATGTCATAAATGCGATGCGCAAATGCCCAAAGTTTATTATCGGTCGTATTCAAGGGAAAACAGTGGGTGGAGGTGTAGGTCTTGCCTCGGCAGTAGATTATTGTATGGCTACTAAATTTGCAGCAATCAAACTTAGTGAACTTAACGTGGGTATTGGCCCGTTTGTGGTGGGTCCTGCGGTGGAGCGTAAATTAGGTTTGAGCGGTATGTCGCAAATTGCTATCGATGCCAACAGTTTTTATGAAGCAGAATGGGCTAAAACCAAAGGGCTGTTTATGGAAGTTTTTGAGGATATCAGGGCATTAGATGAAGCAGTAAAGGCTTTCGCCGAAAACCTGTGCACTTATAACCCCGAAGCCATGCAGGAAATGAAAAAAGTATTCTGGACAGGTACTGAAAACTGGGACGAACTGTTGAAAGAACGTGCCAAGATTAGCGGACGATTGGTGTTGAGTGCATTTACTAAGAAGCAATTAGAGAGTTATAAGTAGTTTTAATTATTTTAAATAAGAGATTCCCGCCTTCGCGGGAACTGGGCTTATGATTTACAGTTTCAAAGGACATATTCCGGTTATCCACGAAAGCAGCTTTGTGCATCCTTTAGCGGCTGTTACGGGCAATGTGATTATTGGGAAAAACTGCTATATCGGTCCCGGTGCTGCCATTCGTGGTGACTGGGGGGAGATTATTCTGGAAGATGGTGTTAATGTGCAGGAAAACTGTACGGTGCATATGTTTCCGGGTAAATCAATTGTGTTGAAAGAAAGCGCCCACATTGGCCATGGAGCCATCATTCACGGCGCCAACATCGGCCGGAATGTTTTGGTGGGAATGAATACAGTGATTATGGACGATGCAGAAATAGGCGATGAATGCATTATTGGCGCCATGGCATTTGTAAAAGCGGAAACGGTTATTCCATCAAGAAGTTTGGTAGTTGGCAATCCCGCAAAAATAATTAAAGAAGTGAGCGACGAAATGATTGCATGGAAATCCGCCGGCACAAAATTGTATCAGCAATTGCCTGCCGATTGTCACGAGAGTTTACGGGAGGTGGAGCCTTTGAGGGAAATTCCTAAAAGCAGGCCAGTTCAGGAAGATTTTTATAAAACGTTGGAAGAATTTAGAAAAAAGAATAAAGAATAGAGATGTCAAAGACAGAGTTTAGATTGCCCAGAATGGGAGAAAGCATCACCGAAGGCACCATCATCAATTGGATGGTTCAGCCCGGCGAGTCATTTGAAGAAGGAGATATTATTGTGGAAGTGGGTACTGATAAAGTAGATAACGAAGTGCCTGCGCCTTTTTCGGGAACGCTGATTGAAACCAAATACAATGCAAAAGATATTGTGAAAATCGGAGAGGTGATTGCTATTTTGCAAACGTCTGAAGGGCCGTTAAAATCAGAGAAAAAAGAAAAGAGAGAAGAGAAACAAGAGTTGACTATTGAGAAACGGGAAACAAGAAACAAGAAACAAGAAACAAGAACCTCTATTCCTGCTCAGACATTTCTAAATCGGGACATGTTTATTTCTCCATTAATCCTCAATATTGCAAAACAACACCACATCAGTTATGAAGAGCTGGCACGCATTCCTGCAACGGGCAAAGAAGGGCGTTTACAAAAAAGCGATGTGTTTAAATACATTGAAGAAGGCCGCCCTGCTCAATTTGCACAACCCGTGGCAGAAGCCGGTTATAGTATACCGCAATTGAATCTCGATAAAGGAAAAGGAAAAATCGTGGAAATGGACCGCATGCGGCAAATGATTGCTGACCATATGGTATACAGCAAGCACACTTCACCACACGTCACGGCTTATGTGGAGGCTGATATGACTAATATGGTGAACTGGCGTAATGCTAATAAGGAGGCTTTTCAAAAAAAACACGGCGAGAAATTAACCTTTACTCCGCTGTTTGTAGAAGCTGTCGCAAAAGCAGTGAAAGATTTTCCGATGATTAATGTTTCGGTGGATGGTAGTAATATCATTGTTAAAGAAAATATTAATATTGGGATGGCAACAGCACTGCCAAGTGGAAACCTGATTGTTCCCGTAGTGAGGGATGCAGACAAAAAAGATTTGGTGGCTTTAGCCAAAGAAATCAACGAACTGGCAGAAAAAGCCCGCACCAATAAATTAAAAGCCGATGATACCAAGGGAAGCACATTCACCATTAGTAATGTGGGTACCTTTGGCAGCCTGATGGGAACACCCATTATCAATCAGCCGGAAGCAGCCATTTTGGCGACAGGCATTATCAAAAAACGCGCTGAGGTTATTGAAAAGCCGGAAGGCGATACCATTGAAATCCGCCAAATGATGTACTTGTCCCTGTCGTTTGACCATCGCATCGTGGATGGATATTTAGGAGGCAGTTTCCTGAGAAGGATTGCTAACTATTTTGAACAGTTTGATAGTAAAAGAAAAATATAAAACTCTTTGTGTTTCTTTGGAAAAATTTGCGGAATAGCTAGCACAGATTCACACAAAGAAGCCCGGATTTTCGCAAAGAAAACCATTTAGAAATGAATCATAAAATAAATAAAGAAACCTTCAAAAAAGCCTTCAAAAACGTCTGCACCGCCAAAGCCATGGCAGAATTGTATGAAGAAAATTTTAAAGTGGTTTCCAAATATGTACACGCCACTTCCCGTGGGCACGAAGTCATACAAACAGCTGTGGGAATGCAATTGTTACCACAGGATTATGCATACCCCTATTATCGAGACGACTCGATGTTACTAAGTTTTGGCTGTACGCCAAAGGATTTAATGCTGCAATTGCTCGCAAAAAAAGAAGACCCGTTTTCTGGCGGAAGGACTTATTATTCGCACCCCAGTTTGCGGGATGAAGACAAGCCTAAAGTACCGCACCAAAGTAGTGCCACCGGGATGCAGGCGATTCCTGCTACAGGGGCTGCGATGGGCTTTTGGTATAAAGAAGCCTTCGACTCCGCTCAGGCTCCTAAAGATTGGTCGCTGAGCGGAGCCGAAGCGCCAATTGTTGTTTGTTCACTTGGCGACGCCTCAATCACCGAAGGCGAAATTGCTGAAGCGTTTCAAATGGCAGCTTTAAAGCAATTGCCTATCTTGTATCTGGTGCAGGACAACGGTTGGGATATTTCGGCAAATGCTGCAGAAACCCGTGCACAGGATGCTTTTGAATACGCCAAAGGTTTCCACGGATTAGAAGCTATTTCCATTGATGGAACCGATTTTATCGAAAGCTATACCCAGCTTCACAAAGTAATAGAAACCATCCGAAAAGAAAGAAGGCCCTTTTTGGTACACGCTAAAGTTCCGTTGTTGAATCACCATACATCAGGTGTGAGAATGGAATGGTATCGTGATGATTTGGACGAAGCGCGCTCCCGTGATCCTTATCCGAAGATTAGAAAGCAATTGTTGGAGAATGGTTTTGCTGAAGCGGAAATAAAAGAGATTGAGACTTCCGCCTACGCGGAAGTTAAGAGGGATTATGAAGAAGCCCTAAAAGCCGAAGACCCAAAACCCGAAGATTTATTCACACACGATTTTGCGCCAACTCCGATATCCGAAGAAACGGGAACAAGAACCCCTGAGGGTGCAGAAAAAGTGGTGATGGTGGATTGTGCCCTTTTCGGGATAGAAGAGTTGATGAGGAAACACAAAGAATGTCTTCTTTACGGGCAGGATGTGGGCGGACGTTTGGGTGGTGTTTTTCGCGAAGCGGCTACATTAGCGCAAAAATTTGGTGACAACCGGGTGTTTAATACCCCCATTCAGGAAGCGTTTATCGTTGGTTCTACCGTTGGAATGAGTGCGGTGGGCTTAAAACCCATCGTTGAGGTTCAGTTTGCCGACTATATCTGGCCTGGACTGAATCAGTTATTTACTGAAGTAAGCCGAAGCTGTTACCTTTCCAACGGCAAATGGCCTGTATCGATGATACTGCGCGTGCCCATTGGTGCTTACGGAAGCGGCGGGCCATACCATTCGTCTTCGGTAGAGAGTATTGTAACAAACATCAGGGGTATAAAAATTGCCTACCCCAGTAACGGGGCCGATTTAAAAGGATTGATAAAAGCTGCTTATTATGACCCCAATCCGGTGGTGATTTTGGAGCATAAAGGCTTGTATTGGAGCAAAGTTCCGGGAACTAAGGGAGCCACTTCTGTAGAGCCTGCTGAGGATTATGTTTTGCCATTTGGGAAAGCGTGGTTGTTGCAGGAAATCTGGAAACAGGAACATGTGGAAACCGCAACCATTGTTTCATACGGAATGGGCGTTCACTGGGCGATGAACGCCACACAAGGAATGCGGGACCGCATTGAAATTATCGATTTGCGAACCCTTTTTCCATTGGACGAGGAAACCATCATGAAATCGGTTAAAAAAACCGGAAAGTGTCTGGTGGTGACAGAAGAACCTTCCAATAACAGTTTCGCCAGAGCGCTTGCCGGAAAAATTCAAGAGGAATGTTTTCAGTATCTGGATGCGCCGGTAATGACCATTGGTTCAGAAAATATGCCTGCGATTCCGTTGAATTCTATTTTGGAACAAACGATGATTCCCAGTACTGAAAAAGTGAAGGAAAAATTAGAAGAGTTGTTGAGGTATTAATAATAAAATGCTAAAATTTTAATCAATTACTCTTTTTTAATCTATCTTCGCCCAAATATAAACTAAAAACAACACCATGAAAAAAGCAATTTTTATAATGTTAACAGGAATTTTCTTAGCAGTTTCTGTTACTTCTTGCAGAGAGAAGAAAGAAGAACCTGTATTATCTGAGCAAGAGCAATTAATACAAGACATGCAAAATGACGGTGCAGATATTAAAGTAAAACAAGTTGGTGACGAAACTAAAATCAAAATGGAGACCGACGACAAGAAAGTGAAGATAAAAGAGGATGAAGATGGAAATTCTAAAGTTAAGGTAACTGACAAAACTGACGATAACTAAAATCTGTCTATATTATTAAAAACGACCCCAAAAGGGTCGTTTTTGCTTTTTAATGGTTTCTTCACTTTTTAGAAATTCCTAAAATCCATTAAATTACACATAGAATCATTGACTACTTTTGAAGTTAATTTTCCTTATCTATGAAAGGGGTCCTAACTATTCTCTTGCTTATTTGTGCAAATGTTTTTATGACGTTGGCTTGGTATGGCCACTTAAAATTTGCTGAATGGAAATGGTTCAACAAATTAGGGCTTGTTGCTATTGTATTTATCAGTTGGGGTATTGCCTTGTTTGAATATTTCTTTCAGGTGCCGGCCAATAGAATAGGATTCAAAGAGAATGGTGGACCATTTACACTGATTCAGCTTAAAGTACTTCAGGAAGTGATCACACTTGTAGTTTTTGTGCTCTTTTCTTTAATAGCTTTTAAAAATGAAACCTTTCGATGAAACCACGCGATAGGATTTGTTTTTTTAGTGTTGTCAGTTTATTTCATATTCAAGAAATAGTAAATCCCGAAGCTTTTTTAAAAAAGTATCTTTGTGAAAAATTCATATTATGCAAAAAACCATTTTCTTATTTAGTTTAGCCATATTTTTTTTATCCTGCTCCGAAGTTACAAAAAGTAAAACCCCTGCAGAAGTCTTTCAACAAACCCTGGATAATTTAGAAGATGCAGAAACCCTAAGCTATAAAGTGGAACGGTTTTTTGCTTCTAATGACCAACGAAAAATGGATTTGGTTTTTAAAATTCAAAAGGCCGGTTTTGAACCCCATTTAGGGTTTTTCTTTTATAAAGAAATGGATGCCCAAACTAAAATTTATTACAAGCTGGCCTCTCTTGCAGTAGTAGAAGATCATAAAAAAAAAATAACCGTATTTGATTATGGCAATGACCGCTCCATACCCAGATATCTCAAAGCATATATGGAAGATGAAGACAATATATTACAGGTTCTAAAATTGCTTCAGGAACATAAAGAGCAGGTGCACTATCTGAAAGAAGACAAAGTACTTGAGAAAGATGCCTATTTGTACCAAATGGGAACTGCATTGGTATGGCTAGATAAAGAAACTGCATTGCCTGTACAACTTGCTTTGGACAGTTCTTTGGGGGCTGACGGCAGCATCCTCAAAAATGGAACATCAAGGATATACCGTAACCTTGTTCTCAACCAACCAATGAATGACGATGATTTTACTGCCCCTGAAAATGAAGCATATATTACCAACGTTTTTGGAGTTCAAGCTGAGCCATTGCTAAATTCCGCAGCAATGGATTGGAATTTTAAAAATACCAATGGGGAAACCCATACATTGTCGCAATACAAGGGAAAGTATCTTTTCCTGGAAGCCTGGGTTTCCAGTTGCCATCATTGCATAGCATCAATCCCAAAAATTAAAAAAATACAACAGGATTTTGCAAATAAAATGGAAGTAGTGACGGTCAATTTTGATTATGATCTCGAAGAAACAAAAAGGGTAATCGAGACGCACCAAATAAACTATCCGGTATTATTGGGCAATGCTCAATTTGATAAAGATTATGATATACGCTCCTTCCCGTCCTATTATGTTATAGATCCTTCTGGGAAAATTATTTACACAAATCGGGGTGCCATTGCAGGGGAGAAAGAAAAAGAACTGTTTAGTTTCTTAGAAAATCTCCACTAATCTTCTGCTAAAATAAATTAGATTTAACACAATAATCTTATTTAAAATAATTCTAAATAACTATATTTGCACCTCATTTAAATTTATTTTCAATGCAAAAATTCGTAGTTATTATTTTAGTGGCAGTTGTATTTTTTTCGTGTAAAAATGAAACGAAAAAAGAAAATTCCAATGAGGTAAATGTGTATACCCACAGACATTATGAATCAGACCAACAGCTTTTTAAAATGTTTGAAGAGCAAACCGGAATAAAAGTTAATGTAATAAATGCAAGTGCCGATGAGCTAATACAAAAAATGACTTTGGAAGGCTCTAATTCCCCTGCAGATGTTTTGATTACTGTAGATGCCGGAAGATTGCATCGCGCAAAAGAGAATGATCTATTACAACCGGTTTCTTCTGAAATTCTGGAAAATACTGTACCCTCCCATCTTAAAGATAACGAGAACTATTGGTTTGGGGTAACTAAAAGGGCCAGGGTAATCGCTTATGCCAAGGACAGAATCACTCCTGAAGAATTATCTACCTATGAAGATTTAGCTTCCGAAAAATGGAATAAAAGGCTCATCATCCGTTCTTCGGGAAATATTTATAACCAATCTTTAATGGCATCGGTAATTGTAAATCATGATCCTGCCTTTGCCAAGGAATGGTCAGCAGCACTTGTATCCAATATGGCACGTTCCCCAAAAGGGAATGACAGGGATCAAGTAAAAGCGGTCTTTGCGGGTGAAGGGGACGTTACTATTGTAAATACTTATTATCTGGGAAATATGTTAGAGTCTGACGATCCTGAAGAAGTGCGTGCGGCCAATGGCATTGGTGTATTTTTCCCGAATCAGGAAAATACAGGTACACACATCAATGTTAGTGGTGCCGGTGTCGCTAAATATGCACCAAATAAGGAAAATGCAATTAAGTTTATCGAATTTTTGGTTTCTGCCGAAGCACAAAAAATATTTGCACTTACCAATCATGAATATCCGGTAAATGAAGAAGTCCCTATGTCAGAAATCCTGCAATCCTGGGGTAATTTTAAGGAAGATCAAATGAATTTATCCCTTCTAGGGGAGAATAATAAAAATGCAGTAATATTGATGGATGAAACAGGCTGGAAGTAGTAATATATTTTCCATAAAGAACAGGTTACTTCGGCTAAAAAGAGACAGTAACAGGTGGTCTGTAATCACTCTTTTTCTGGTCTTTTTAATTGCCCTTCCTGTTATTTCCATTGCCTTTAAGCTGTTTGACGGTCCCGGGGAAACCTGGCCTCATATGGTTCAGAATTTACTGTTTCAGTATCTTTCAAATTCCTTTTATCTTTTAATTGTTTGTAGTTTTTTAGTCCTGCTTTTTGGAATAACCACTTCATGGCTAGTATCAAGGTTTGAATTCCCTTTCAGAAAACAACTGGAATGGCTGCTCATTCTTCCCCTTGCAATACCTTCTTATATTGTTGCCTATGCCTATGCAGGAATTTTTGACTATGGTGGTACTCTGGAACTTTTTCAACGATTTCTTGGCATGGAGTTTACCAGAATTGATATTATGAATCGTTTCGGACTTGCCTTTGTATTGAGCATTTCCCTTTTTCCGTATGTTTATGTAAGTGCAAGGGCTTTCTTTTTAAATCAGGCCAATAATCTTCTGGAA
The DNA here is from genome assembly GCA_041748455.1 of Planktosalinus sp. GTDB lineage: Bacteria > Bacteroidota > Bacteroidia > Flavobacteriales > Flavobacteriaceae > Planktosalinus. The sequence goes on along the minus strand of JBGTDF010000261.1, from coordinate 5,002 downwards.
GCTTCCAGGGTTTTGGGTGTTGGGGAATGGAAGTCTTTTTTCAGGTTGATTTTACCACTGGCAAGACCGGCAATTATCGCCGGACTTATTTTGGTTTTAATGGAAGTTCTAAACGATTATGGGGCAGCAACTTATTTTGGCGTAAGCACATTTACAACCGGAATATTTCGTTCCTGGTTTTCACTGGAAGAACCCGAAACCGCCATATATCTTTCCGCATTGTTGATATTGATTGTTTTTGCCCTTATTCTGTTTGAAAAATGGCAAAGACGCAAAATGCAATTTACCAATGCTAAAATTGGCAATCAGCGCATTTACCGAAAAGTTGTTTCCAAAAAAATGCAGTGGCTAATACTTATTATTGTTTCTTTTCCTGTCATTTTTGGTTTTTTAGTGCCTTTAGGGCAACTATTGTACTGGGGATTTTTAACGTACAATGCGGTATTTGAATATGAATTTTTAATGCTCTCCCTGCAAACTTTTGGTATAGCCATTTTAACCGCAACGGTAACTGTTGTTGTAGCTACTGCCCTTATTTTTGCTTCTAAATGGAACCGAATTGGTATAATTAAAAATATTTCAAGATTAGGGGTGTTAGGCTATGCTATTCCGGGAGCTGTTGTTGCCATTGGGGTAATGATTCCTACCCTTAATTTAGACAAGTGGCTGATGGGTGTTTTAAATACAACCTTCTCTTATTCCGGGGGGTTTCTTATACATGGTACTTTGATTGCTTTAGTGTATGCTTATGTGGTGCGATTTCTTGCAGTGGCTTATAACCCCATTGAATCCACAACTTTAAAAGTTAGTGATACCATTCCTGACGCATCAAAAACACTGGGTGTTGGGAATTTCAGAACTTTTTTTAAAATTGAATTTCCATTGATTAAAACCGGAATACTAAGTGCTTTTATTCTGGTTTTTATAGATGTACTAAAAGAGTTACCTTTGACGTTGATTTTGAAACCATTTCATATCAATACGTTAGCAGTAAAAGCGTTTGAATATGCAAGTGACGAACGGGTGATGGAAGCGGCAATTCCGTCCCTGTTTATTATCTTTACGGCGATGCTTCCGGTACTGTTTTTGAATAAATTATTAGTAAACAAATAAGAATATGTTAAGAATTGAATCGCTTTCCAAAAGTTTTGATAAAGGGAAAACCTTTGCTTTAAAAGATGTTTCTTTTAGCTTAAAAGAGGGTGATGTTTATGCTATTGTAGGCGAAAGCGGAAGCGGAAAAACAACATTAATTCGTTTAATAGCGGGGCTGGAAACACCCGATCATGGCTTTATTGAACTTAATGGTGTTCAGGTGTCTTCCATCAAAAAAATGGTTTCCCCGGAAAAACGAAAAATAGGATTGGTCTTTCAGGAATATGCTTTATTTCCGCATCTTACCTTATTTCAAAATATACTTTACGGAATTTCAAAACAAAAAAATAAAACAACACGTGCCGGCGAAGTTTTGGAACTAGTAGGTCTTGCCGAAATGAAAGACAGGTATCCGCATCAACTTTCAGGCGGGCAACAACAAAGGGTTGCTCTGGCAAGGGCATTGGCCCCTAACCCTTCCCTTTTGATTTTAGATGAGCCCTTCAGTAATCTGGATGCGATGTTGCGTGCACAATTGCGAAATGAAGTTTTTGATATCGTTAAAAAATCAGGGGTAACAGCCATATTTGTTACGCACGATACCCAAGACGCCCTTACAGTTGCCGATGAAATATTAATACTCCAAAACGGTAAATTAGTGCAGAAGGATGCTGCTGCAAATTTATATACAAAACCCAGCTCTGTTTATGTAGCCTCCTTATTTGGAAACACAATACAATTAAGCAAAGAATTACAATCTGTTTTTGAATGTCCCCTTAAGGCAGATTGTTGTCACGCCATTAGAAATGAAAATATTGCTATTAATGATGAGTGTGAATATGTAACCAACGCCACTGTATTGAAAAAAACCTTTATGGGATCTGACACCCAACTTTATATAAAACTGGATAATGGAGAGCATCTTACTGTAATTACAAAGCATAATCACGTAGATGAGCGCATCACCATAGGGTTTAACTCTAAAGATGTCCTTGAGTTTAAGGAATAAAAAAAGTGCTGATTTACAAATACTATAAATCAACACTTTTGAAAATAAACAAAATTTATTTTTTTATAATTTTAGTGGACTGTTTTGCTTCGCCCACTTGCACTTTAGCATAATAAACTCCAGAAGTCAAATGGGAAAGATCCATACTATGCTTAGTATCTTCTCCGGAGCTTTCCAATAACAGTTGACCCAAACTATTATATATGGAAACATTGGATATAATATCTGCTGCTTCAATATTCATTCTATCTATTACTGGATTAGGATATACGGAAACAGATAGTGAGTTTGTTTCAGCAATGCTTAGACTTGGATCATAAATCAATAAGTCAAAAGTAGCATTTACGGGCATGGATGATTGATCTTCCGTATAAATAGCCCAGTTACTACCCGTGTACCATACTCCTAGGGTTTTATCTAAAAGTACATTGGAGGGTTGACCACTAATTCCCCAATTGTGTGAAAACACAAAAATAGCATTAGGATTGTTATTTAATAGTGGATGGTCAATGTTTGTCCAGTTAGCAGAAATGTTAGCAACTGTTGCCTCATGTCGCATAGATGCTGCGCCGGGATTTTCACCAGCAATAAAATAACTGGCATTAGCAGGTATAGGATCTAATGCTTCACTATAAATTATCCACTCAGAATTTGGGGTATCATACCAAAAACCATAATTTGCATTATTCCAGACGCCGAATGGATTCCAATAGGTAGTCATCACAGCAATCGCATCAGGATCACCATTCAAAACCGGATGATCTACTATGGAATATACAGGGTTTGTATGAACTGCATCCCCATTATGAGAGTGTGTTACAGCTGCATCATTTGCAATATAAATATTGTAGGAAGTACCTTCAGTCATGTTTACTCCGTTTTCATTGAATACTGCCCATTTGTTTTCAGTTCCGCCTTCATAATAAGCTCCTGTGGGGCTTTGATTGTATACACCTGTACTTCCGGGGGGGTTCCAGTTGTGCACAGCTATTATACGCGCAGAAGGATTGCCGTTCAAATCAGGGTGGTCAATAAAAGAAGCGGCAGAAGAGATAGTAGATGCGGTAGCAGTGTGTACAATAAATTTATTCTGTGCAAAAATGAAAGTTGCCCAAAAACAAATAAGTAAAGTAATAAAAGTTTTCATAATAGTTAGATTTTGATTTATTACAAACTTAAATCCTAACTACTTAAATTACAGTAAGAAAAATCCTCATTTTCATGAGGATTTTACCTTAAAATCGCGATGGGTTTTTACCTGTAAGTTTTTTTCTGAAATATTATTTACCCGGAGGATACTTTTCTAAAATTTTCTTTACAATTTCATTAATACGGGCTTCTTTCTTTTCCATATCCCTGGCAAGTGGAGCGGTCCCCATTCCCTGCCATACCAGTTCATTGGTTTTTGCATCAATGATATCTATATAAAGGGTTCCTTCAGTTGTGGTGGAAACAGAAGAACCACCTCCCCAGCCCCAAGGATGTCCCCAACCCCAGCCCCAGGGGCCTCCCCAGCCATAATGTCTCTGGTAAACATCTACCCGCTCTTTGGCTTTGGTAAATATACTAATCATCACGGTTGGGTTTTCAGATTTCTGAAATCCTTTAGCGCTCATTTCAGCATCTATAGCTCTTAAAATTCGTTTTTTGTCTAAATCTGAAATTTCTGCTTTGTCCACTCCAGGTTTAAAAAATGCATAGGAATTATACTCGCTAAAATTAGCTGTGGTGTCATAATCTGAAGCCACGCGCACACTGCTGCAGGATGCAAACAATAAAAGTGCAAAAATGGGAATAAGTAGTGTTTTCATAACAGTTGTTTTTTGGGCGTTCGGGCGGGCTTTTCGCTTTTACTCCTCTCCCTTCCCAATTAAAAATTGGGAAGGGATGCGTGGTAACCGCTTCAAATGCAGAGCATTCAGCGATTCGTATAAGTAAATATACAAAGTTGAGCTAATCCCTAACACAAATTAATCATTAAATAAATTTTCGTTTACAATATTTGGCAGCGTGACTTTTAAATCGGGATTTTCATCCATTGCTCTTTTAATGGAAAAAATTGCTTCGTCGTTTCTTGCCCAACTTCTTCTCGCAATTCCATTGTTGACATCCCAAAAAAGCATAGCTTTTAAACGTCTTTCTGCATCTTTAGAACCATCAAGAACCATACCAAAGCCCCCATTAATAACCTCTCCCCAGCCCACGCCACCACCGTTATGGATGCTCACCCAGGTCGCGCCCCTAAAGCTATCGCCTATAACATTGTGAATGGCCATATCTGCCGTAAAACGACTTCCGTCATAAATATTGGAGGTTTCCCTGTATGGGGAATCTGTCCCGGAAACATCATGATGGTCCCTGCCCAAAATTACCACACCTATCTCCCCATTAGCAATGGCGTTGTTAAAAGCTTCGGCAATTTTAACACGACCATCTGCATCTGCATATAGAATTCTTGCCTGTGAGCCTACCACCAGTTTGTTTTCCTGCGCCCCCTTGATCCAGGTAATGTTGTCCTGCATTTGCTGTTGTATTTCATTAGGCGAATTTTTCATCAGTTCCTCCAAAACATTACACGCAATGGCATCTGTTTTTTCAAGATCTTCGGGTTTTCCGGATGCGCAGACCCATCTAAAAGGACCAAACCCATAATCAAAACACATGGGTCCCATAATATCCTGCACATAGGAAGGGTATTTAAATTCCTGTGGTTTCAACGGATTCTTGCTATCTGTACTCATCACATCTGCACCTGCTCTGGATGCTTCCAGTAAAAAGGCATTTCCGTAGTCAAAAAAGTAAGTACCTTTTGCAGCGTGCTTGTTGATAGCGTTAGCTTGGCGTCGCAGACTTTCCTGTACCTTTTCTTTAAAAAGTGCAGGCTTGTTTGCCATCATT
>JBGTDF010000260.1:0-3135 GCA_041748455.1 Planktosalinus sp. | reverse complement strand
AAAATACAAGCCAATTCAGAGGTCTGTACCACGTTCTTGGTGGAAAAATATCACCAATGGATGGCATAGGTCCCACCGATTTAAATATTACAACCCTGATAGAAAAAATAAAATCAGGTCAAGTAAAAGAATTGATTTTTGCATTAAGTTCTACTATGGAAGGGGACACCACAAATTTTTATATCTTTAAACAAATAGAAAGTTTAAATATAATAACCACAACTATCGCAAGGGGAATAGCTGTGGGGGACGAACTTGAATTTGCAGATGAAGTTACCTTGGGAAGAAGTATTTTAAATAGAATTCCTTTTGAAAATTCACTTAAAATTTAATAACACAAATATCTTCTTATAAACAGAAGAGTCTAAATGAAACTAAGCGTCATTATTCTTAATTATAACGTGTCTTATTTTTTAAGACAATGTATACTTAGTGTTCAGGAAGCTTTAGTTGGCATTGATGCAGAAATTATTATAGTGGATAATAATTCTGAAGATGATAGTATAGCAATGCTAAAGCAATACTTTGCGCAAATTCCCTTAATGCAAAATAAAGAAAAGGTAGGGTTTAGGAGAGCAAACAATCAGGGCGTGGCACTCGCAAAAGGTGAGTTTATTTGTATTCTTAATCCCGATACCGCGGTTTCCAAAGATACTTTTCTTAAAGTTCTAAAATTTGGAGATGAACATCCTGACTTTGGCGCAATAGGCACAAAACTTATTGATGGTACGGGTAAATTTCTTCCGGAAAGTAAAAGAAATATCCCCAAACCAAAAGTTGCCTTTTTTAAAATGCTGGGCATTAGAAGTAAAAAAAACAGTTACTATGCTAACCATTTAAAGGAAAATGAAAATGGAAAAGTTAGTGTTCTGGTAGGTGCTTTTATGCTGATGAAAAAATCGCGATATGAAGAGGTAGGAGGTTTTGATGAAGATTATTTTATGTATGGGGAAGATATAGACTTATCCTATAAACTTTTAAAAAAGGGATATGAAAATTATTATGTTGGGGAAACCACAATTCTTCACTATAAAGGGGAAAGCACCAGCAAAGACAAAAATTATGTGAAGCGGTTTTATGGGGCAATGCGCATTTTTTATAAAAAGCATTTTAAATCCAATGGCATATTTAAATCGCTTGTTTTTATTGGTGTTGCACTAGCTCAATTTGCCAATACCTTCCGAAGTAATTCCGGTTCAAAATACAAACACAGACCTGAAATGTATTATCTGTTAAGCGATAATATAGGATTTTTAAAAAAACTGGCAGATGCATCCGGTGAAAGTTTGAAATCCATCTCAAAAAGTTCAGTGACCGATGGTGGTATCTACAATTGCCGGCTAATTTTTGATGCCAATTATATTTCCTATAAGCAAATTTTCAAAACTATGGAAACTCTTAAAGATACTGGGAATACATATAGAATACGGCCCGTCACTTGTGATTTTCTTATAGGTAGTGACAGTAGCAATGCAAAAGGAGAAGTATTTGATTTCAGTATATCTTAAAAATCATTTTCCGCACAAATAGTACTGCTTTTAGAATATTTAGGCTAAAATACCTTCTTATGGGCAAAAAATAATTAATTTTGCAAACTCAAATAGTAAAGTACTTTCTAAATATATTATGGCAAAATTTGAATTAAAATTACCAAAAATGGGAGAAAGTGTTGCTGAAGCAACATTGACAAACTGGTTAAAGGAAATTGGCGATACCATTGAAGCAGATGAAGCAGTACTGGAAATTGCAACAGATAAAGTAGATTCTGAAGTGCCCAGTGAAGTGACTGGGGTTTTAGTGGAAAAACTTTTTAATGTAGATGATATCGTGCAGGTGGGTCAAACTATTGCGATAATTGAAACGGAAGGAGAAGTGCCTTCAGGAACAGATAAACAAAACTTTACTGCAGAAGTTCCGGCAGATGTGATTGCTGAGGTAGAAGCTCCTGTTTCCCAAAAAGAAGAAAGTAAATCTGCTGCCATATCCAGTGATTCAGACAGGTTTTATTCGCCTTTAGTAAAAAATATAGCTTCTAAAGAAGGAATCTCACAACAAGAACTCGATGCAATTACCGGAACCGGAAATGAAGGTCGTGTTACTAAAAAAGATATTTTATCCTATTTGGAAAACCGAACTTCCGGAAAAGAAACAAAATCAGTTGCTTCTGAAACACAACAATCCAAATCAGTATCGGCACCACAACCTGCAAAGGCTGCAGTTCCGGTTTCTGTAAACGGTGGGGATGAAATTATAGAAATGACCAGAATGGGTAAATTAATTGCCCATCATATGGTAGAAAGCACGCAAACCTCTGCCCATGTGCAATCATTTATTGAGGTAGATGTTACAAATATCTGGAACTGGAGAAACAAAGTAAAAAATGATTTCGCCAAAAGGGAAGGGGAGAATTTAACTTTCACCCCTATTTTTATGGAAGCAGTCGCAAAAGCTATTAAAGACTTCCCTATGATAAATATTGCCGTTGATGGTGATAAAATCATAAAAAGGAAAAATATCAATTTAGGGATGGCTGCTGCACTGGCAGATGGTAATTTAATTGTTCCGGTAATCAAGAATGCAGATCAGTTAAATTTAATAGGGATGTCTAAGGCAGTTAATGATTTAGCAAACAGGGCAAGAACTGGCAAATTAAAACCCGATGACACACAAGGCGGTACCTATACAGTAACTAATGTTGGTACTTTCGGAAGTATTATGGGAACTCCTATTATCAACCAACCACAGGTCGCTATTTTGGCACTTGGCGCTATTAGAAAAGTACCTGCAGTTATCGAAACCCCGGAAGGTGACTTTATCGGAATACGTTTTAAAATGTTTTTATCACATTCTTATGACCACAGGGTTGTAAATGGTGCTTTAGGAGGTCAATTTGTAAAACGCGTTGCAGAATATTTAGAAGCTTTTGATATAAACAGGGAAATCTAAAGATGTAAATTATTCACAAACGATTTCAACAACATAATCCCGGGATGTTCACTCTCGGGATTTTTTCCTTTAAATAAATCCTCTTTTTTAAAATCTCTTAGCCCTTCAATTTTCTGAACATCAGCGACAGAAATATTTTTAAAAGCCATAGACCAATCTGAAAATTCCCTTTGCTCGATAGTATCCTCT
>JBGTDF010000259.1:0-1766 GCA_041748455.1 Planktosalinus sp. | reverse complement strand
AGCACTGGCGTGTGCGGCAATCATGAATCTTTTAAAGCGGCAACGCGATGCGGTGGGGATGAGTATCTATTCAGACCAATATGAGTTTTATGCCCCTGAAAAAGGCAGTGAGCGCCACCACCATATGTTGCTCAACAAATTGAATGAAGCGGTGGTAAACACATCGCAAAGCAGCCAGACAGAAACCTATGCTTATCTCCATCTTATCGCTGAAAAAATGAAACGGCGGTCCCTGGTATTTTTGTTTTCAGATATGTTTCAAAGCACCGTGGAAGAGACCAAACTCTTTGAAGCGATGCAGCATTTAAAATACAACAAACACGAGGTCATCCTGTTTCATGTGATGGATAAGGAAAAGGAAGTGGCATTTGACTACGACAATAAACCGCGCCGTTTCATGGATGTGGAAACCGGCGAGCATCTGGATGTGTATCCTGATGTTATCAAGGAAAATTATCAAAAAGCGGTTTCCGGGTATTTTGCCGATTTAAAATTAAAGTGTGCACAATACCGTATAAAGTATGTGGAGGCAGATGTAAATGAGGATTTTTCAAAAATCCTGACCACCTATCTTATTGAACGACAAAAGTTCGCATAAAAAGAAAATTATTTTTCAAAAAATAGTTTGTGTAAACTAAAATAGGGTGTATATTTGCCCTCGCTAATAAGTAATCAGTTTCGGCTGACACGTTCAAGCAAATTGTGCAAAATAAAGCAACTTAGGTTGTCCCTGGCTGTTGCCGGGAAATAAATTTTATTTTGGTCTGGTAGTTCAGTTGGTTAGAATATCCCGATTGCCATCGGGAGGGTCGCAACTTCGAGTTTAAGACAAGTTTTTGAAATAGTGATAATTTTTTGCAAAATAAAGCAACCTTGGTTGTCCCTGACTGTTTTCAGGAATTAAATTTTATTTTGGTCTGGTAGTTCAGTTGGTTAGAATACCTGCCTGTCACGCAGGGGGTCGCGGGTTCGAGTCCCGTCCAGACCGCAACAAAAAGCTCTCTTTAAGAGGGCTTTTTTTCAAAGATGTTGTGTTGTCCGTCACATTAGGCGGAAAGGCTTGTAGTAGAGCCGATGAGAAGCTTTCCTTTAGGGAGGCTTTTTTTGTTTCTAATACACATTTAAGTCTGGTTTTGGGTTATTTTGGGTGTCCTATTAGGTGTCCCGAAAATCTCGGGTGTCCCACTTTTCAAAATTCTAACATTATGAAAAGTAACACACTAACTATTTTATTTCAAATAGTAAAAAACAAAACCAACAGACAAGGTAAGTGCCCAATTCGTTGTAGAATTACTTTTAAAAATCAAAGAAAGGAATTTTCTACAGGACTATTAATCAATCCAGATCAGTGGTGTGTCGATAGCCAAGAAGCCAAGTTTTTTTCGGAAAGTAGTTTTATAAACGATAATTTGTTTTTAATAAAACAAAAACTTCAGGATACTTACCTTAAATTAAAATTGGCAGGAACCCCCTTTTCTGTCAATGATATACACTCAATATATAAAGGAGAAGGCACTACCATAGATTTAGGTATTCTTACTGTTTATAATATGCACAACCAGCATATAAAAAAACTTGTTGGTAAGGAAATTCAAAAGGTTACTTACAGTAAATATCTTGAAACCTACAATCACATTGAGAGTTTTATTAAATGGAAGTTTAAAACCAAAGATGTTTTATTGAAAAATATCAAACTTTCATTTTTAGATGAATTACAATACTACCTAATTACAGAAAAAAACTTGCAACAAAGCACCATTAATAAA
>JBGTDF010000258.1:0-2274 GCA_041748455.1 Planktosalinus sp. | reverse complement strand
TTCCCTCAGCATTCCTAAGTGCAGAACTCGATAAGCTCACCGTTTCTTTGGAAGACAAAATTATTTTTTCAGCCATTAAAGGGATAGTGCCCGAAACCAGTTTGATTGTAGGCGAGCATTTTCATCAGCATTATAACATTCCTTTGGAAAATATTGGGGTGCTTACAGGTCCCTGCCACGCAGAAGAAGTTGCGCTCGAACGTCTTTCTTATCTGACTATTGCCTGTGCGGATGAGGAAAAAGCAAAGCTAGTGGCTTCTTATTTAAACAGTGATTATATAAAAACCACTACCAGCGATGATATCATAGGTACGGAATATGCCGCAATGTTAAAGAACATTTATGCCATAGCTGCCGGAATTGCTCACGGTTTAGGATATGGTGATAATTTTCAAAGTGTGTTGATGAGTAACGCTATACGCGAAATGAAAAAATACATCCGTAAGGTCCATAAAATGAAGCGCAATATTAATGATTCTGCTTATCTGGGCGATTTATTGGTTACAGGATATTCCACCTTCAGTCGAAACCGGATGTTTGGCAATATGATAGGAAAAGGATATACAGTGAAAAGCGCCCAACTGGAAATGAGTATGATTGCCGAAGGTTATTATGCCACAAAAAGTGCCTGGCAACTCAATCAGGACAAATTAGGTAAAAAAGCAAAAACCCCGATTATCAATGCGGTATACGAAATACTATACGAAAACAAAGACCCAAAAAAAATATTTAAAAAATTAACCGAGAAATTGGATTAATCTGCAAGAACACCTTCTACTTCTAAAAGCGGGATTGCCACATTGTTTTTTTCGGAAATGCTATTAGGAGGAAATACAAAGGTTTTTTCGTATAGCAAGTCTTCTATAAAATACGTAACCAAGAACTCATTGGTAAAAGTAAAGACATCTTCCATCAACAATTCGATTTTTTTGGAAGATTTAGGCTTGATGATCCCAAAAGCGTGACGCAGTGTCGCGGTTTTAAGATCGGAGTTGTTTCCGCGGGAAACTACCATAGTTATATCCAGTTGCTGCTCGCTGTTATTAATCAAATAAGCATACCAACTTTGGGATAAAAATTCCCCATCCCACTCTTTTACTGCTGCAATGTGAACGTCCTTCACTATAGGTATTTCAATGTCTTTGCGCATAGTTGCCTAGCTTTTTCTTTTTTTCCATGCAATCCATAAGCCTAATAATGCAAGGAGCATAATGCCCAGAAATACAAGACCTACCACAAATTCAATTACCGCCATAACAAAGGTTAAATAAGCCACTGCCACTAAACCGATAATCACCAATATCAATACTATATACTTGGTCATAACGCGCTTTTAAATTGTTCCAAAAATCGTAAATCGTTTTCATAAAACATGCGAATGTCCCCAATTTGGTATAGCAACATGGCAATTCGCTCAATGCCCATACCAAATGCAAATCCGGAATAAATTTCCGGGTCGATACCGCAGTTTTTCAATACATTGGGGTCCACCATACCACAGCCCATAATTTCGAGCCAACCGGTTCCTTTAGTGATCCTGTAATCGGTTTCTGTTTCAAGCCCCCAGTAAATATCCACCTCAGCACTGGGTTCTGTAAACGGGAAATAAGAAGGACGCAACCTGATTTTAGATTTCCCAAACATTTCCGTACAGAAATAAATAAGGGTTTGTTTTAAATCGGCAAAAGAGACATCCTTATCAATATACAGTCCTTCTACCTGATGAAATATACAGTGGGATCGTGCAGAAATTGCTTCATTTCTAAAAACCCTGCCAGGTGAAATCGTGCGAATGGGCGGTTTGTTGCTTTCCATATACCGCACCTGAACAGAGGAAGTGTGCGTACGCAAAAGCACATCAGGGTTTGTCTGAATAAAAAAAGTATCCTGCATATCCCTCGCCGGGTGGTATTCCGGAAGGTTTAAAGCGGTGAAATTATGCCAGTCATCTTCAATTTCAGGTCCTTCAGAAACATTAAACCCTATTCGGGAAAATACTTCGGTAATCCTGTTTTTTACTATGGAAATGGGATGTCTTGCTCCTATGGAAATGGGCTCGCCGGGGCGGCTTAAATCCCCGTAAATTCCTTTTTCTTCCACATTGCTTTCGAGGCTTGCTTTAAGGGAATCCACTTTATCCTGAGCAACCTGCTTCAATTGGTTTATGGTTTGCCCGAATGCTTTCTTTTCTTCGGCGGGAACATCTTTAAATGCGGCAAAAAAGTCATTTAACAATCCTTTTTTACCAAGATATTTTATACGGAATTCTTCCAC
>JBGTDF010000257.1:0-1935 GCA_041748455.1 Planktosalinus sp. | reverse complement strand
GAAAAAGCATTTGCCACATTATCAAGGTAGTTAAATATATCTTTTCCCTCTGATTTTTTACGCATATTGTCCAAATCAGCAGCAACCTTTTCTTTATTTTCCAAAATGTGCTTTCTCAAAGCTAATTTGGCTTTTTCTAACGCATCCATAGTTAATTTTGTGTTTCAAACTTTATATAGGGTTCTTTTTTATATACAATTTCTTCTTGCTTTAAAAAAGAATTATTATTCTTGGATTTAGAATCGTAAAACTTCTATTCTTTCCTTTATCGTTAAAATCAATTTTTATTCCAGATTTTTCATCATTCTTATAATCAACCGCTCGGATTACTCTAAAAGGGAACACTTCCTCGGGGCAATTCATTCTTAAGTAATTGATAATATAACAAAGGTCAATACCTTTTGTTCCATCCTCATGGATTAATTCAAATTCTCTCAAGATATCAACAAAACCCACTAAATCTTTTCTATTTCCCGCCAAATCTAAATAAAATCCATCTTTTTCATGATCAATGTCAATATCTGCTTCAATAACGAAAAATTTGTCGTTATAATGGATTTTTCCCCAAAACTGTGCATATTCCTCATTAAAATCCCAAAAATAATAGCCTTTACCTAAAAAAGGTTTTTTATTTAGCGTAGGATCATATTCTGACAAAAAGGGCATATGTTTTAGAACAATTTCTTGCTCTCCTTCCTTTTTACAAGTATGTTGAACTGTAAAAATCAATTAATTTTTTTTAATTTTAAAGTTAAACAACTCTAGCCTTTTTCTTAAAGAGGGACCGCAAATAATCAAATAGGTTTTTCGGGTTCGATAAAGAAAAGATTTGAGCGATAATGAAGGTTTATTAATCAAACATCTTTGTTTAGATTAGGTTCTGCCAAAGCTACAAACTTCTATCCAATAAAAGTATACCCTCTACAGGGAAATATTACCATCTTACATTGAATGGATATCTGGTTTACATTCAGGCCACTGTTTTTTGATGCGCATAACCTGATGTCTTTTTTGAGTTCTTTCGAGAGTGCCCTGTATCTTTATCTTAGTTTTTTCATCTATAGAAACTGGACACCCGAAGCCATCCGGGATATGCCGGCCTTTTTGAAAACGGGGATCATCACTTTTATTCCGGTGACCTTTGCCTTTATGACTTCCTTAAGTAATCTCGGGGTGATCATCAGGATGAAAAACATGACCATGATTTATTTTTTGTTGTTCTGTTTCTTTCTGATCGCCTATAACAAAAAGCTGCGCTACCAGCGGGCTAAAGAGAAACTGGAATTTTATCGTAAGCGACAGGAGGTGATAGAGAGGAAGAAGGCGGAAGGGGTGGGGAAATAGTATTTGGTATTTGGTATTTGGTAACACCATTGGTAAAGATTGTAGTTGCTTTGCGTAGATGCCTGCGGCGTAGATGCTTCGCGTAGATGCCTTTGGCGTAGAGGAGGGGAGGTAGAAGCCTTCGGCGTAGATGCTTCGCGAAGCGAATATACCATTCACCCTACACCCTTCATCCCACCGATTATCTACACGCCTTTCTGCGCATCAACCTTTTTTAGGCTTTCAGCCCGCATTACGCTTATATAATGTTGTGGGTAGTACATCGTTCGGATCAACCGCTTCAATTTTCCCATTCCTAATTACTATCATCGGGCTGTTCTTTTGTTTTTTAAATTCGACAAGCCTTCTATAGGTTTCTTCAAGTCCTTTGACTATTCTGTCCCGTTCTTCTTTTAACTGTTCTTTAGTTTCCATAGTATTTCCTTTTTAATTCTTCCCAATGTTCAACATTGTTAATAGTTTCTTCATTTAATGCCCCTTCTGCTTTACAGTCAAGAATCTCAGGTAAAATAGTATAGGAAGCAGTGGTTTTCCCTGCACCATTGCATCCTGCTATGATGTATAGTTTTTTCATTACATTCAAATATACAA